>JANNYV010000371.1:0-2005 GCA_031410275.1 Bacteroidota bacterium | reverse complement strand
AATTTACATGACGATCCTGATGTTCAAGCATTATCTCGAATCTGGGTGCGAGAGATTGCTCCTTATAAATATGCATACAACTTTACTTGGATGGGACGACCAATTATTCAAGTCCCTCAAGATATGTTGGCAATGCAAGAGATAATTTGGAATCTCAAACCTGATTTAATTATTGAAACAGGTATCGCTCATGGTGGATCGTTAATATTTCATGCATCAATGCTAGAATTAGTTGGTGGAGAAGCTGATGTATTAGGAATAGATATTGATATTCGCGAACACAATCGCATCGAAATTGAAAAACATCCGATGTTTAAACGCATCACTTTGATGGAAGGATCTTCAATAGATGATGAAACTGCACAAAAAGTATTTAATTTTGCTGAAAACAAACAGCGGGTTCTAGTAATTCTAGACTCAAATCATACTCATGAACATGTTTTAGCAGAATTGGAAATGTATTCTCCTTTTGTTACCATAGATTCTTATATTGTTGCTTTTGATACTATTGTTGAAAACCTTCCAGACAATTATATGCCCGGTCACATCAGGCCATGGGGTATTGGTGATAATCCCATGACTGCGGTAAAAGCTTTCATAAAAAATAATACACAATTTGAAATTGACAAAGCAATCAATAATAAACTTTTGATTAGTGTTGCTCCTGATGGGTATTTAAAAAGAATAAGTTAGGGTCAGGGAACATTTCACTTGTTCAAAAAAAAATAATGCCATACGTAAGTTTTTGTTTTACTACTTATAAAAGACCTGAAATCCTTATCGAAACAGTAAAAAGCATACTGTTGCAAACTTTTACTGACTTTGAGATAATCATATCTGATAATGATCCTGCAGGATCTGGAGGTAAAATCACAGAAGTATTAAATGATAAAAGAATAAAATATTTTGCCAATAATGAGAATTTAGGCATGAAGAAAAGCTTTAACAAAAGCCTGAAGCGATCAGAAGGAAAATATATTGTAATGATTGCTGACGACGATCCTGTGTACCCAGATATGCTTGAAACAGTAATTGGTCTCGAAAAAAAATATCAAGGTTATGGTATGTATTTTGGCGGAGGTGATTGGTTTTGTACAAATCCAGAAGTAGGCAGTTTGTATAACCTAAGCGTAGGAACAAACACATACTTAAGTAATACTAAACCTATTGATTATGTTTGGCAGTTTGATGCAGAACATTTTATTACAGGGTTATTCAATTATACTATTTTGTCCAATTATTTATGGTCATGTGGTATAGTAAAAAGAGACATCCTTATTAAAATGGGAGGTACACCAGACTACGGGACTGCTTTTCTGGGTGATTATGCTTATTTATCTGTTATGGCATCTCATAGTGGCGCTGTGGTAATTAATAGGGCATTAGGAAGACAAACATTGCACTCAGAAAATTTTGGACGTAATCAAAATGATGAATTATATATTTCCGTTGTAAATTTTAAAAAATTTGTGTTGGAAAAGATAAGGTCGAATAACGTTTCAACAGAAAAAATTGAAACAGCAATGGATAAGTTTTTAGGAGTTTGGATAATTGGACACTTAAGCTTTTTGTTTAATTATTATAATAAAAACAAGCTCGACAAAACTAGTCTCCTAAAGGCTGAAAAAGATTTATTTACTATTCCATTGGTTAAAAAATATTATTGGAAATATAAATTGAAAAGACATTTTCCCATATTACACGATAAGATAGTAGAACTGAAAAAAAAGGTATCATAAATACAGTTTGCTCACTTAAGAATCCTTCATGAAATACAGCATCATTCTTCCAGTACGAAATGGCGGACATTATGTAAAAGAATGCGTGACAAGTGTTTTAACCCAAACTTTTACTGAGTTTGATTTTATTATTCTTGATAATTGCAGCACAGATGGAACGCTTGAGTGGTTGAATTCCCTAAAGGATAATCGGATTAGAGTAATTCCTTCTGAAACAGCGCTTTCGATTGAAGAAAGTTGGGGTAGAATAGTTAAGGTTGAAAAAA
>JANNYV010000370.1:0-4015 GCA_031410275.1 Bacteroidota bacterium | reverse complement strand
AACTTCATTATATACAATATGTCAATCACAAACCCAAGTTGCTTTTGCTACATGGTTTAACGGCGAATGCGTTTGCCTTCAATGGCTTGATAGAAGCCGGTTTGACAAATCATTTCTCAGTCATTAGTGTCGATCAGCGTGGTCGGGGATTGAGTTCAAAACCTGCGTTTGAATATAGTATTGAAAATCATGCGTTAGATATTATTGGCCTGTTAGATTTTCTTCACATCGAAAAAATAAATATATGCGGTCATTCCTTTGGAGGGTTAATGGCGACCTATTTGGCACTTTATTACCCGGAGCGATTTGATAAAATTATTATTTTGGATGCTGCTCCTGAAATGAATCCGAATGCCGCACAAATGTTAGCACCTGCTATCAGCCGAATCGATCATCATTACAAAAATTTTGATGACTTTATTGAGCATGTAAAAAAAGCACCTTATATTAATTTTTGGGATGATGCCATGCTGCCCTATTATAAAGCGGATGTGGCTACTGCTGAAGATGGCACGGTAGAACCAAGAAGCAGCATTGCCGATATTACGCAAATTGCCATTGCGGTTTCAACAGAAGATTGGGAAGGCTGTTTCACTCAAATGATTCAGGAATCTTTATTGATTGTAGCATTAGATGATTATACTTTAGCACAACCTTTACTGCCTGCCTTTAAAGCAAGAGAAATTTTCGACAAAATGAAACGCTGCAACTATGCCGAAGTAAGTGGAAATCATCAAACAATGTTGTTCGGAAAAGGAGCGGTGCAGATTGTGGACATCATTACGAAGTTCATTCAATGAAATTGATATGTTATTTCAGATGAATAAGAAATAAGTAGTAAGAAAAGAGGAATGTCAAATGAGAATGTGATGGTTCTTTTATTTTCAATTTTTTTCCTTGTTCTTAGCGAATGAAAACGCAGAATGATATAGTATTTCAAATTTCGCATTCATTTGTAATCAAGCATTGAAAGAAACTTTATTTATTTTGAAATTGATTAACCCTATTTAAGGCTGTCTTTCCTTTTTGAGTTTTAGATTTTCGTTAGGGTATTCACAACCGTGCTGTTTAAGTCCTACATTTATTTTCATATCAAATGCCCTGCTACCAGCGTCTTTAGCCTTGTATAGGCAAGAATAAGAAGGTTGTTTTCAAAACGTATCCCCCACATAAACATTTTCACTTCAGTTATCGTTTGATGAATTAATTTCCCCGACACATCCTGTGCGTGTAGCCAATGAAGTGATTGATCAAATCACTTTAACCGCAAAGAACACAAAGTCTTTCGAAAAGAGCGTGAAGTGGAATCATAAAAGAGCTGACTTTGTGCTCTTTGCTAAATTACTTATATGATAGCCTCTTTATAGCTTGTAACCTAAACTCTTCATTCCAATACATGAAACATCTCCATATAATTATCAGCCATTTTCATCGCTTCTACAGAAGGTATCACAACATGATTTAATGCAACTAAATGAACCTGCTTAAACCAAGTAGAAATATCAACTTGTAAAATCAGGGTTGTTGTTTTATCAGCTTCAATATTGAATGAGGAAAGTGGAAGGCTTACTTTTCTCAACGTTGTATAAGGCTGCAAATAACCACCGATATGAAATTCGAATGCATGATGAAGGGTTTTACAACTTGAAGAATGCCCCACCAACTTTGCATTGATATAGCCGGTATTCCATGCCCAAAACATGCCAAGCGTCGGGTCTAATGCGCCTTCTAATGCGCCGGTAACATTTGCAAGACTATCGACACCAATCGTAAATTTGAACGCAGTATACTGAGTAGCCGGAATATTTTTTATAGTAAATGTGAGCGAAGATGTGTCATCTGCATTTAGAAGATGATAACTATCTTTTTCGTTGAATAATCCTTTTGTGTTCTGCAAGGATAAGCTACTTATATAGCATTTGAACTCCTCAATGGAAACAGAATCTCCATTTTCTGTCACGTACATTTTATCATTCAAGATGAGCGGTTTTCCTTGAAAGACAGGACGAATTTTTATTGACAATTTTCCTGTAGGCATAGCGGATGATTGTAAGAAACTGACTAGCAGTATTACAATCAGCAAATGTATCTTAATGTCTTTCATCATGCATATGTCCGCCGGTAGGAGGTTTTAGCCGGTCAAGAATTTCCTGTAGGATATCATTAAAAATAATTTCTTGTTCGGGATTACATAATTTTTTTACAGCGGCGAAATGATCATACGTGACCGACTCCTTATTTTTTTGATTGTTGAGGATGCATGTGAGTAATGAGTCATGAGTGCTGATGCTTATCTCAGATTTCAATCCGTCAAAAAAATGTTCGCGAAGCATTTTTCCTTCGGCGTCTAATTTCAGAATAGAATCGTGGTGTGCTGTTTTTAATACTATAAATGCTTGTTCTTGTTCTTTTGTGAATTTCAATTTTTCAATCATAAATTTTGCAGGTCCGCCACCATCACGGGGATTCGGATGACGCATGATGTCGCCCGGTCTGAAAAATAAAAATAACAACAAACCAAGGATCAGCAAGATGAGAAGAACAGCGAAACTTTTCCAGAATTTTACTGAGGTGTTTTCCATGGATGACTAATTACAGGTTAATAAGAATAAGTGGTACCGGTATTCATTGAGTTTGATATCTCATTGATGGCGGCATTCTCATGTTGACGATGCTGATGTGTTGAACAGTGAATAAACGCAAACACATTCAGTGCAATACATACCGAAGCGGCGACAGCCCATTTAGTAACATAGGATAGACGAAGCGATGTTGATTGTTTTGGAGCATGAATACTATTGATTATGTTTTGATATAAAAGCGGATTTACATCTGCTTCATGCACATGTTCTGTACTGTTTAAAACATACTGTATCCAATTATCCTTTGTCATAATATATGGGTTTAGACGATGCGTTTGTTTATTTCCTTCGTTGTTGATAAATATCCCCCAAGCGAATGCGTAGATTGGCTTTCGCCCGTTGGATTAATGATTCGATGGCTTTTTCGTTGAGGTTCATGATCTGAGCAATTTCCTTTTGCGGGAGATGCTCGATTTGCGAAAGCACAAAAGCCGTTTTTTGATTTTCGTTTAATGTATCAATGGCCTGATACAAATATTTTGCATGTTCTTTTTGTTCGAGTGCAATACCCGGATGTGTAAACGTTTTTGATTCATATAGTTGTTCACCGGTTTCCGGGTGAAACAAATGTGTGATAAAGGCAAACCGTTTCTTCCGTTTTTTCGCCTTTAAAAAATCTAAACTTTTATTTACTGCAATCCGGTAGAGCCATGTTGAAATTTGTGATTGTCCATTAAATGTGTGTAAGGCTTTATGTACTTCTATAAATACTTCTTGTGTAACATCTTCGGCATCTTCAATTCGTTGAAGCATATTCAATGCAATATTGAATACCTTTTTTGAATGGGTAGAAAATAGCATTTCAAAGGTATAGTCTTCAGAAGAATTCAAATTAAGAAGGTAGCATTTGGAGACAAATGTAAACAAGTCTTTTCATTTAGACATGCTCTAATAACTCTTCACTTTTATATCAATTGAAGTTTGGCGACTTTAGGGTCAACATAAACAGTATCATGTTCGAAGTCGAGTTTCATACGCCATTTCTGCATGGTTGTGGCACCGATAATTACTTCTTCTGAAAGGTCGGGGACAACCAAAAATTCATCCGATAAATGAACATCATTTAAATAGAAGTCAGTTCTGATAGCACTTTTAATTTCAATAAAATGATGCTCGCTTGCGGTAGCTAATCTTCTTGGCTGTAAGAAAGGTTCTAAATTTGCAATTTCTTCGGCAAATTCTTCATTGATACACGAAAGGTTGGCGCCGCTATCAAAAAGAGCGTACAATATCTTTTCTCCTTTTGAACCTTCAAAGCGTAATGGTAATTTAATAATTGACATAGTAGATTTATTTTTGTAAAGATAAAAGAAAATATGAATGAGAAATGCTCAAAAATTTAGCAGAATAACAGCCGGCTTCCAATTTATTTA
>JANNYV010000369.1:0-3474 GCA_031410275.1 Bacteroidota bacterium | reverse complement strand
TCATTCATCTCTACCATAAAGGTACTTTCACCTCCACTGAGATTATCAGATGCACCTACGCGAGTAAATATTTTATCGGTTTGGGGTATGATGGCTTTTTGTGCAGGTACAAAACTTCCGGCATGTGCCATCAATGTAATTAGAACTGTCTGTCGTAGCAAAGCACTTTTGCCACTCATATTCGGGCCGGTAATGATGATAATTTGTTGTTCCTCTTTATCAAGTGTCACAGAGTTGGAAACATAGGTTTCGCCTACAGGTAAATTTCGTTCGATGACAGGATGCCGTCCGTCTTCGATATGCAAGGTATATTCTTCTGTGACCTGAGGTCTTCTGTATTTAAATTGAATAGCATTGTTTGCAAAACAGGTGATACAATCGAGTTGAGCGACGAGATTCGCATTGAGTTGTATGGGTGTAATATATTCTTGCAGTTCTAAAAGCAAGGCATCATAAATTTGCATTTCAAGAACAAGAATTTTTTCCTCGGCGCCCATTATTTTTTGCTCGTACTCTTTTAATTCAGGTGTAATAAAACGTTCGGCATTGGCTAGAGTTTGTTTGCGTATCCATGTTTCAGGCACTTTATGTTTGTGCGTATTGGTCACTTCGAGATAATAACCAAACACATTATTGAATGAAATTTTCAGAGATGGAATACCCGTCTCTTCAATTTCACGTTGTTGAATTTGTAATAAATATTCCTTGCTATTACTAGAAATTTTCCGCAAATCATCTAATTCGCCGCTGATACCTTGGGCAATGAGACCACCTTTGTTGGCAAGAGCCGGAGGGTTTTCTAATAGCGTTTTAAAAATCTTTTCTCTGATTAATACACAAGGATTCAATTGTTCTGAAAGGCGTTGTGTCCAAGTATCTGTTGTATGTTTCGTTTTGTCCTTCACCTCGTCAATACATTGCAGCCCTTTGGCAAGTTGCAATACTTCGCGTGGTGCAATTTTACGTAGCGGTATTTTTGCAACAATGCGTTCAATATCGCCGATTTGTTTGATTAGATGTGTGAGTGCATTTTTCATATCCTGCTCTCTGATAAAAAATTCAGTGGTATTAAAACGTTCTTCTATCTTCCGAATATCTTGCAACGGAAACATCAGCCAACGTTTAATCATACGCGAACCCATTGGACAAACGGTATTGTCGAGAACTTTCAATAAGGTATTGCCGTTTTCACGATTACTATCAAGCAATTCTAAATTCTGTATCGTGAACCTATCCATCCACAAAAAATCATTTCGTGTAATACGCTGTATCGACGTAATATGTCCGAGTTGCTGATGCTCTGTATCTTTCAGGTAATGAAGAATAGCGCCTGCGGCAATGATTGCATACGGAATATCATCGATGCCAAACCCTTTGAGTGAGAGCGTTTGAAAATGTTGCAATAAAATATCATTTGCATATTGCTCCCCATAAATCCATTCATCTAATAAGTAAGTATAATATTTAGTTCCAAAATTTTCTTGAAAAAACTTGTTCTTTTGTTTTTGAAAAATGACCTCCGAAGGTCTGAAGCTTTGCAGTAGTTTATCGATATATTCTGTATTACCTTCTGTACAAAAAAATTCTCCGGTAGAAATATCAACGAAGGCAATACCATGTGTTAGTTCTGAAAGATAGACCGATGCCAGAAAATTATTGGTATTATTATCAAGCAGTTTATCATTGGTGGCGGTTCCCGGTGTAATGAGTTCCGTTACACCACGTTTCACAATTCCTTTCGCAAGTTTAGGGTCTTCGAGTTGATCGCAGACTGCTACCCTATAACCGGCCTTCACTAATTTATGAAGGTAGGTTTCCAATGCATGATACGGAAAGCCCGCTAGCTCTGACGCATCGGGGTTTCCGTTATTTCGTTTGGTCAATGTAATACCTAAAGCCTTTGCGGTAAGTATGGCATCTTGTCCAAACGTCTCATAAAAATCACCCACACGGAAAAGCAAAATAGCATCAGGGTATTTACTCTTGATAGCATTATGTTGTTGCATTAAAGGTGTTTCAGACGAGGATTTTGACATGGGTCGCTAAGGTAATTTGACAAATTGGTAAATTGCGATTTGATGAGAGAAAAATTACCAAAGCCTAAAAGTTTTAGCATGTAGAAGGAGAAAAAAATAGTTCATGGTTGTGGAATAATCAAAGTAATGAGTTGTCGTAGCCTCCAAAGCACTTTCGCAAACCAAATTTAAAAAAGAGATGGTATAATTCCTGAATTCGATATTTTTTTTAACGAGGCTGTCTCAAAAGCATAACGTTGAGACAGTCCTTTTACGTAATAGGGTATAGAGTTCAACTAGCTTAAATAACTATCGGATTTTAGAAAGTTCCGGAGGAGTATCAATAAATTTTAGAATAGATTTGCTGTTTATAAGCAAGAATAAAATGAGTCAAGAAGTCAGAACAAGATTTGCGCCTAGTCCAACAGGCGGGTTACATTTGGGTGGTGTACGCACCGCCTTGTACAGCTATTTATATGCTAAAAAACATAAAGGAACCTTTGTGCTTCGTGTAGAAGATACAGATCAAAACCGTTTTGTAGAAGGTGCCGAGCAATACATTCTCGATTGCCTCGAATGGTGCGGAATTGCGCCAGATGAAGGTCCGCATAAAGAGGGCCCGTATACTCCGTATCGCCAAAGCGAACGTAAAGAAAGCTATAAAAAATACGCCTTGCAATTAGTTGAAACAGGTCATGCCTATTATGCCTTTGATACAACTGATGAATTAGAAAAAATGCGTGAAGATTTAAAGACCGCGCAAAATCCTTCGCCGCAATATGACGGGCATACAAGGATGCATATGAAAAATTCATTGCGTTTATTACCCGAAGAAACAGCGAAACTTTTAGCCGAAAACACACCGTATGTAATTCGTATCAGGATGCCTCAACATGAAACTATTTCGTTTACAGATATGATACGGGGTGAAATAAAAAACGATTCGAATTTGGTAGATGATAAAGTTTTGCTGAAAGCAGACGGCATGCCGACCTATCATTTGGCCGTTGTGGTAGATGATTATTTAATGAAAATAACTCATGCATTTCGCGGTGAAGAATGGTTGCCCAGTGCGCCGGTGCATGTATTGCTTTGGAAATATTTGGGTTGGGAAAACCATATGCCACATTGGGCGCATTTACCTTTGATATTAAAACCTGATGGCAATGGTAAGCTTAGCAAACGTGATGGTGACCGTCTCGGATTTCCGGTGTTTGCCATGGATTGGTACGATCCGAAAACAATGGAGACCACAAAAGGATTTAAAGAACTTGGTTTTTTACCCGAAGCGTTTATTAATCTGTTGGCCTTGCTTGGTTGGAACAGCGGTGAAGAAAAAGAAATTTTTACAAAAGAAGAATTGATTGCATCCTTCTCAATGGAACGTGTGCATAAGGGTGGTGCGAAATTTGATTTCGAAAAAGCAAAGTGGTTCAATCATGAATGGGTGAAGAAGATG
>JANNYV010000368.1:0-5872 GCA_031410275.1 Bacteroidota bacterium | reverse complement strand
TAGATAAAGCCGGACGTGTTGCTGATTTTCTGGAGCTGGGTGAACTGATGTGTATGGATGCACTTAACCGTGAAGAAAGTTGCGGAGGGCATTTTCGTGAAGAATATCAAACCGAAGAAGGAGAAGCAATGCGTGTGGATGAAAATTTTATGTATGTAGCCGCTTGGGAAAATAAAGGAAATAACGAATGGAATTTGAATAAGGAAGAATTGATTTACGATGTGATACATCCGAGTCAGCGGAATTATAAATAGTTCGGGAATTTGAAAATTAGTAAATTTGAAAATGAAAATATGCCAGAGATTTCAAGATTTTATGGAATAATAATTAAAATATTTTTCGGTGATCATTTGCCTCCGCATTTTCATGCTTATTACAATGAATATGAAGCTTTTTATTCTATCGAAACAGGAGAAATTTTTCATGGAGATATGTCGAGAGCACAACACAGGTTAATTCAAGCATGGGTAGAACTACATAGAGAAGAATTGAATGCAAACTGGAATATCTTAGTTGAACAGAAAACAGAATTTTTCAAAATTAAACCACTCGATTAATGCATCACATAACCAACATAGAGAAAATTGACCCTTACAAGGTTTATTGTATTTTTGATAATAAAGAACTTCGATGTATAGACTTTAGCACGATGCTCAATGAAACAAAAAGTTTATATATCCAGAAACTAAAAGATAAAAAAATATTTAGTGAAGTGAAATTGGATTCAATTTCAAAGACTTTATATTGGGAAGGCTTGGCGCAAGTAAGAGATTATGATGGGGCAATAAAACCTTGTGAACTTGATTTTGATCCAACTGTACTTTATGGCTTATCAGAAAAACTAACATGAAGTAACTATAAACACTAAACAAATTTGAAAATTCGATAATTTGAAAATGGAAATAGAATAATTATCGAGCGAAAAACTTAAACAAATGCAACATTCAACAATAAATCTCAACCTCAAAGTATGGCGTCAGAAAAACGCTCAGGACAAAGGACAATTTGAAACGTATAAAGCAGAAAACATCTCAACCGAAATGAGTTTTCTTGAAATGTTTGATGTACTTAACGAACGTCTCATCAATGAAGGCAAAGAACCTATTGCCTTTGATCATGATTGCCGTGAAGGTATTTGCGGTATGTGCAGTATGCATATCAATGGTCGCGCACATGGTCCCTGGAAAGGAACAACCACTTGTCAATTGCATATGCGTGCTTTCAAAGATGGCGAAACTATTACCGTAGAACCATGGCGTGCTGCGGCTTTCCCGGTGTTGAAAGATTTGACGGTCGACCGAAGTGCGTTCGACAGAATACAACAAGCCGGTGGCTATGTGAGTGTGAATACAGGAAATGCCGTTGATGGAAATTCGTTACCAATAGATAAAGCAGATGCCGATGCTTCGTTTGATGCGGCGATGTGTATCGGTTGCGGCGCATGCGTAGCAGCCTGTAAAAACTCGAGCGCTATGTTATTTACATCAGCGAAAGTTTCGCAATATGCGTTGTTACCGCAAGGTCAGCCTGAACGAACAACTCGTGTATTGAACATGGTTGCACAAATGGATAAAGAAGGTTTTGGCGCTTGTACAAATACAGGTGCATGCGAAGCTGAATGCCCGAAAGAGATTTCTATTTCAAATATTGCGCGATTGAACAGGGAATATTTGAGTGCGCAATTGAGCCTTTAGGGTAATTTGAAGAAGAGGCAGAAGTCGTAAGGCATAAGTCTTAAGTAATCCAAATATTTCCTTCAAATTCTAAAGTTGCAAGTTGAGAGTTGTAAGTTGAGAGTAAATTTGTTCTTGAGACAAATCCCCCGAACATCGAATATCGGTCATCGAACATCGAACGACTTCATCCACTTCAATGTTTCATTGGATAATTGAATATTAAAATTCCCTTTTACATATTCTTTGTTATTGAAATTGCGAACCGCATCAGGAAAATCTTTACTCTTCATGAGGAGATGATCGAGTCCCGGAATTGTGATGGTTGTTGCATTTCCGGGGTGCGATGAGTTGACTGCTTTGGCAATAAGATAAGGTTCAACAGCTGAACATTGTATATAATCAGAACCTCCTTGTAAAACCAATACCTTGCAATTTATATGTTGCCATGCCTTTGCCAAATTAATCGAATCGAGTTGTTGCCAAAAACGCCAATGCCGTCCCCACATATCTTCTTTGCCGGGTTTGTATTCTAATTCTGTTTCAACAATTTTTTTGTATTCGTTGTTTTCATATAATTGCGCCGGTGATTTTTTCAGTACAAAAAATTCGTAATACACTTTTTGAATCAGGCGAACAAACTCTTCTGTTTGTTCATAAGACAAACTATCAGTCAATGGTTTTTGTATGCGATGCATTTCCAACAAAAATTCACTCCATGGGCGGAACACTGTACCAAATACCATGATCCCTTTTACATGTTTACCTTGTGCAATAATTGGTGCAATAATACCGCCCATGGAATGTCCCCAAATAAATAAATTACTTTTATCGAGATAGGGTAATGATGAAAAATTGTCAAAGGCTGTTTCATACAATTCAATATCGGTTTGCAAATCAACTTCGATGCAAGTCTTACAACCACGACTATCACCAACGCCTGATTTTTCGACGGTGTAAACAGTATACCCTTTTTTGACCCATTGCTCGATCAATTTACCATTGTAGTTAGAAGGAAAACTTTCGATACTTCCGCAATTATAACCGGGAATAAAAAAGATACCCGGAGAGTTTGTTTTATTTTTTGGTTTGTAAATTATGGTGCGAACTGTGCAATTTATTGCCGGCAATGATGAATAAATTACATCGCACCAACCGGCTTTGAACAAAGGCCTCGGTAATGCAGTTGTGTTTGCATCCTGTATGTTTCCATTCCGTTGAAATTGAACAGCAATTTTTTCATTTGCGCTTACTGTATTTGCAATAGCAAGAAGTTGTTGTGTTGTTTGAATTTTTTTGTTGTTGATTGAAAGTAAAATATCATTTTTATGCAAACCAATTTTTTGCAAGGTTGAATTTACCACCACTGAGTCGATAATTAGTTGATTACTTTTTTCACTTGTGACGATGCCCATCCATGCCTTTCGTTCCAATGTTTGCGCACCGGAACAAAAGACACTCAGGGTTGCTATCAATAAAAGGTAATAGTATTTATTCATTTAAAAAGTTGTTTGTACATCGACTTTACTTAGCATGAAACATACTTTGTTGCGCTGCGTGAGGGATAGCAGTGGAAATCCTTTTTTGCAACGCTGGCAGGGTTATAACCACCAGCATATGTAACCCTGCCAGCGTTAAGCAAAAAAGATTGGAACGGATAGCCCGACCCCGAAGCAGGCCCGTTGACAAATTCTAAATCATCAATCACTTGAAAAATTTTTTTGTCAACGGGGCGCTTCGGGGGCACGCCAAAGAAAAAATTATATTGAACTAGATATATCATTTATCCGGCTCGTTGTTTTTCTTCTTCCGCACCGCCTGTCCTTCGGCGGTTTGCAGGCAATGAGGTATTGCCAAAACGATAACTGACGGCCAACATCAGAGTGCGTGAATCGCGTTGTACATAATAGTCTTCGTGGTAATTATTAAAATTAGATGACCCTCTGAAACGTGAATTATAAAAGATATCATTCGCAGAAAGTTTGATGGTGGTTCGCTTATTGAATGCCGATTTTTGTAAGGCGAGATTCACCGCGCCAAATGTGTGCAAGGTAGTAAATGAATAATGTTCTGCATATTGTATAAAGCCGTCGACCTGCAATGTGAATTGTTTTGGAAGTGAAAAGGTATGCATGGTTTTTGCATTGAAGGATTGTGTGGATGAATGAATTATTTGTGACGCTAATACACCGTCATACAGTGACGAATAGAAGGAAGCGTCGAATGAACTGTTCCACCATTTCATCACTTTAAGTGGCGCCGAAATACTGATGGTATGAACATATTGTTTGTTTACATTTTTATCTGTTTGTATGGTTATATTGCTTTGACCTTCGGCAGGGATGAGCACTTCTGTAATACTTTTGTTAGTAATGCCAGAAGAGAAAGTGATTAAATATTTTTGATCGATGGTATAATTTAGTTCCGCCAAATACGTATTCTGCGGGACCAAAAACGGATTGCCTTCTTTGTAGGTACTGGCATCGATAAAAAATTTGAATGGATTTAATTGTTGGTAAGTAGGTCGTTGAATTCGTCTGCTGCATGAAAGGCCTAATGCATGATTTTTATTGAATGTATAATTGATAAAAAGCGTTGGAAACAATTGCCAATAATTTCTGTTGAAGGAATTGCTGTTTATAATTTGTTTGCCATCGGCAATGGTTTGTTCGGTTCGTAAGCCAAGCTGAACAGAGGTTTTCTTTTTTTCAACTGAATAGCTCGCATAGAAGGCATTGATATTTTCGCTGTAAATAAAATGATTGCTTTGTGAAGAATCGAGTATTGATGCGCCGTTCGATTGATCATAAAAAATGAGGTTATTATTTGCTTTTACAAAACTTGTTTTGGCACCACATTCAATTTTAGCATTGTTTTTTAATGGTTGCACGTAATCAACTTTCAATGCTTTTATATCTAGGAAGCCGTTGATTTTTCCGAGTAGTAAATAAGCTGTTTTGGTTTCGGCATTTTGCAAATCGTAATAATGAGTTGTGAAATTTTGTGTGGTGTTATGAGCATAATGTACATAATCGGCATCGGCTGTTAATTCTTTTCCTACTGAATCGAATGTATGTTTCATGTTGAGATTAAGTCCATAATTATACCAAAAGTCTTTTGATTTATTTGTGGTGGTATAATACGATTTTGTTGTGATACTCGAATCTTCGATGAACGTTTTATTGTCGGCATAGGATAGAAATTTATTTGTCAATCCGGAAACCACAACACCTATTGTTGTTTTTTCATTGGGTTTAAAATCAATTCCAATTTTTGGAATATTGTAATAGGCAGGAAATCGCAAATAGTTGTGTTGCCGGTAAGCGCCTTGATAAACTCCGTCGGTAAAAAACTGACGGTATAATTCGAGATCGTTGAAGCCAATATTATGAACAAAATTATAAGAAGCAAAAAGGTTTAGTTTTTTTGTTCTGTGATTGAGACTGATGCTGTTATTCGACTTCCTGTAAACGCCGGTTCCGTAGCTCAGTGTAAGCGTTCCGTTTGTTCCTTGACGTTGATCTTTTTTCAGAACTATATTTACGATGCCGGCATTTCCGTTGGCATCATATTTTGAAGAAGGGTTTGAAATGATTTCAATTTTAGAAATTTGATTTGCCATGGTACTCTTCAACAAACTATTTAATTGTTCGCCTTGCAAATACGTCGGCTTACCGTTGATCATCACCAATACGCCACTTTTTCCGCGCATCGAAATGTTCCCGTCATTATCAATCGAAATCCCCGGGGCTTTTTGCAATATGGTTATTGCATCATCAGCAGCGGACGCTATTGTGTTTTCGACATTGTAAATAAGTTTATCATATTTCCGTTCAATGATATTTTTTTGCGCACTAATTTTTACTTCTTTAATAGCAGACGTTACATCTGAAATTTCTAGCGGGTCTACTAAAAGTGTGGCGGCATTTAAAGCGAGGGTTGTTTTTTCAGCCACTTTTTTATTCATATAAAACACTTGAATAAAATAATTTCCGTAGGCGATATCGCTGAATACTATTTCTTGTTTGGCTGCTGCATTCTCAATTTTCACAAGAGTAGAGTCGCTCGATTTTTTAAACAAAAAAATAAAAAAAAACAGTTGATTGTTTTTATAATTTTTCGATATTTTGTTGGTTGCATTTTTTTTTTGAGATGTTTTTTGTATAAAAATACAAAAAAGAATTTAGTCCAATATATTT
>JANNYV010000367.1:0-2497 GCA_031410275.1 Bacteroidota bacterium | reverse complement strand
TAGCCGCAGGCATCAAATTCTTTTCTTCGCGTAACTGATTCATGGCACCGAGTTCAGGTGTGGCATTTAATGCCAAGGTATATAAACGATACGCTTGTAAAAACTGATTTGTTTCCTGGCCGTGATATTCATAAAATGTTTGACTTTGTCCGGTCCATTTTTTTGCTTTTTCTTTTTGATATTTAATCCAGTTATTTTTCATGGCGGTAGGAATCACATATCCTTTCTTTTCAGCTTCCAATAAAAAATGTCCTGCATAGTTGCTTCCAAATTCACTGGCATTACTTTCGCCGGGCCAATATGAGAACCCACCATCGATCGTTTGAAATAATTGTATACGACGTACGGCTTTTTTGATATTCAATGTCATTTGTTGTTGAAGCGTATCATTTATATCTGAAAGATTGCTCACATACAATTGCGGAAACACACTCGATGTTGTTTGTTCGATACAACCATGAGGATATTGAATCAAATAATCTAAGTGCGCATCTAAACCAATAGCAGGTATGGTTGATAATTCTATTACTGCCCCATTCGTGCCTTCAATGCCGGTATAATCAATACGTTGAGAAAATGTTGCGTTGGGTTCAATGATGAAATCTTTCGTTGTTGCTATAACAGGATTTGGCACACGAATATCCACTTCTATTTCCTGTGTTGCAGTTTCTTTTCCGCATATTGCTTTCAATTTAATTTTAGCAATGCCGGTTTTATTTTTAACCTTCATTTTAAAGTTGAGCATTTCATCACCTGTACTTGAAAAATGAATAGATTGTTTATTATTTTCAAATGATACGAGCTCATTGGCTTCAACAGTCACTTGCACATCTTTGATATAATTTTCCATGGCGAAAATATTTACCGGCATTTCTATTTCTTCTGTCGGTGAAAACACCCGTGGCAAGGTTGCCAATAGCATCAATGGTTTTTTTACAGTGATGTCTTTTTCTACATTTCCGTAACTTCCCTCATGCTGTGCAACCACCATCACACGTACACTACCGACATAATTCGGGATTGAAATTTTATGTGTAGCGGTATGCCCTTTTTCTAAGGTGAATGGCCCGAGATATTTTACAACCGGGACGAATCGATTGGCCTTATTCGTATATTCGTCAGCAAATTCACCATCACCACCGATTGAAATCATAGCATCTAATTTTCCCGAGTAAGCACCAATTACATCATCATACATATCCCATGTTTTTACACCTAATGCTTGCTTAGCAAAAAATGTTGTCCAAGGTTGTGGTGTTTTAAAGTGGGTTAAATCAAGCAGGCCATCATCTACCAAGGCCACAGTATACGTCATTTTTTTACCCGATTTTTCCTTGATTCGTAGCGTCGTATTTTCTTCTGGTCGTATTGTAGAAGGGGCGTCAATTATTGGAAATAAATAGGTGTCTTCATCTACAACTTCAACCGGTATGACACCATACATACGAATCGGCAAATCATTGACAGTATTTAAATGTGGTTGCAAATAGGATACATGAATATAAATAGTTGGAGTCATTTTATCGGTCGCAGTGATGGCATAATTTGTTTCACCTGACTGTGTGCTGATCCATTCAGATTGTAACACCGCTGTTCCATTCTCAATACTGATTAAGGCTTTCCCTTTAGCAGTTGAAGGAATCGTCAATTTTATTTTTTCTCCTTTTTTATAACTTGTTTTATCAGTAGAGAAATTGAGCATTGTCGCATTTTCATTATTGATTCGGTTACTTCTATTCCAGTAAGGCATATCAAAATAAACGGTAGCACCTGTTTGATGCCCGCCTTCTAAATCTGTAATGGTAATTAAATAGCGTCCCCAACTTTGGTCTTTGATATTCATGGTAAAAGATGAATTTGCCGATGAAGGAACGATGATAGAATCCTTCACAATATCAGTCGCATTTTTGGTTACAAAATTCTCGACATCATTTTCATCATGTTCATACCACCATTGCCATTTCAATTTATAGATACGTAATTGCAATTGTTTTCCTTTCACGCTATTTCCTTTTTCATCAACCGTAACAATTTTAAAAGTATGGTTTTTATTCGTTTGTAACATTGTTGAAACGTTCGCATGATCAGGCAATTGCAAGCCAACATAGGTACTAAATGGTGAGAATAAAGTATGCGAACGGTCGATGCTGAAATCGCCTCCTGGTTCAAACACTTTTGTGATATAAGTAGCTTTCACCATGCCGGCAACATTTTTTGAAACTGTCGGAACAGACGAAAAATCTACGACTCCGCTTTCATTTAAATGCCCATCAAACACATTCATTTCGTTACTGTTGGTCACTTTCAACGGCGATTGAAAACGATAATTTTTATATTGATTAAATGTGGTTTCTGCATTGCTGATAACAACGGATACTGAGGCCTTTAAACTTTTTGCTGTACCACCATGTAACCAACGCGATTGCAGTTGAATGGGTTTGTCTTTTGTTTTAGCACTTAATAAGCTATCAGGAAATATGCAATTAATTTTTAAGCG
>JANNYV010000366.1:0-4813 GCA_031410275.1 Bacteroidota bacterium | reverse complement strand
ATAATGCCACTCCGCGCATTGCATAAAACCATGCTTCAAAACTTCGCGCTTCAATGTTTGCCAATTCCAGTATGTTTAATAACATCCAAACTGTCACAACAATAAAAACAGGATTCCTTAATCCCTCCCAAGAAATGCTTCTAAATTTCTTTAAAAAAAATACCGCAAACAAAATAAGTAAAATAAAATCTATCATGAGGCCGAGAGGAAGCGATATATAACGCGATAATCCAGCGATAGCAAAACTGGTGCCCATCAACAAATAAAAGCCCCATCGGATGTCTCGATTTATTTTAAATATAAAAACGAATATGGATACTATACCCATACAAATTACCGGAATTAAAAATCCGGTATTCACAATAAGGTATGCCATGACCATAGCAGCAATAACAACAAATGCGTAATTTCTAATTTCAGTGATAACTGCATTATCGAAAAAACTTTGTTCATTACCGGTCTTTTGTACTTTTATTTGAGCGCGAATAGGTTCATCCCAAGTCCAGGTTCTTTTTAAACGTGGCGCCAAAAAAGGAAGCGTTTTACTAATCGCAGTGTAGGCTAACCTTTTCATGTAGATTTAAATTTGAACAGGTTTAGTCGCCAATTGAATTTTGAAATATGCAACATATCCTTGCTGTTTAAGAAATAAATCCCAGAAATAATACCGGCACTTAATGCAATACTGCTCACAGCAGCAACCGCAATAATAGACTTGAAATAAATTAATGCAACAAAATTTCCACCGATATTGAACGCAATTAGTAAAATCGTTTTAAGCAAATTTAATTTAGGTTGATTACAAGCCTCCAATGCAACACCGATTAAACGATCGGCAGGCAATAGTAAAATGTACAACACAAATACTCTTAGTACTGAGGCGGATACACTGTATTGATTTGAACCACTAATCAATCGTATCACATCGTCTGAAAAAGCAAAAACAAAAATCACCGGCGGAATAAAAAGAAATGTAAGGAACGAAATGCGGGTTAATAGCTTTTCGGAAAATAGTTGAGCGTTATTCTTAGAATTAAATAGCACAGGTAATGATGTCACGGCTACTGAACGAAGCATCACTTCAAACAATTCAATAATTTTTTGTGCCAATGAATAGATGGCAGTTGCAGTTGTATTCATGAATGCTGAGATCATAAAAATATCTGCATTGCGCAATAGGCTACTACCCAACATGGTACCCACATTGAATTTTCCATAGTGCAAAAACTGTTTCAATTTTTCAATACTTACATATTTTAAGCGAAAGGAAAAATGATTGATAAAATAAGCAACAGTTGAGCTCACCATATAACCAGCTACCTGACTAAATGCTGCTGTTTGAAAATCGATTGTATGATACAGAAAATAAACACCCAAAATAATACCCAATGAAACCACACAATAAATAATTCGTTGGACTAATACAATACTAAAGTTTTCTCTTCCCATATTGACCCACCAACTTAAATTATAAAGTAACATACTCACTCCCAAGGCGGGATACCATGTTGAAAAATCGTTCAGCAATAAAAAATTAGAATGAAATAAACTTGTGGCTCCTTTAAGCAAATACACAAATGATGTGATAACAATAAGAACAAGGCATTGCAGAATGAATGAGTTGGTTTGTATACGTTGATTCTGTTCAGCGTCATCGTTGCATGATGAGGATTCTTTTACAATAATTGTTTGTAATAATCCATGCATCAAAATATCGCTTATCGAAATAACAGAGATAAAAAGTAACCACCTGCCTACTTCATGTGGCGGCATCATGCGTACCATGAGAAATAATAATGTAAATCCATAGCCTGCCATCAATAATTGATGCAGCAAAGCATACAGCTGATTGGTGCGGGCTATGTGAAATATTTTCTTAAACATAGTGCAACAAAATATTTTCAAATTCGAGTGCCTTGTTTTTCCAACTGTTGCCCATCGCTTTGGTGATACGTGTATTCTTTTTTTCGTTGCTATCATTTTTTACTTCATCAGCCAAGCATTGAATAAATGAATCAATATTTTCTGAAACCGTCACCATCTCTTCTAAATCATTCAGTATAGCAAAGTCTGTCATCACTACCGGCAATCCCAGAACCAAATATTCATTGGCCTTCATTGGGTAAATATTCTTTGTGAAATTATTCTTCACAAATGGAATGATACCTGCATTAAAACGACTCATCAGCACCGGCAATTCCTTTACATCTACTGCGCCATAGAACCTTACATTCGGCATCGTTTTCAAGCGCTCTGCTTTTTCTGAATTAATCCTTCCAATAAAATGAAAATTCCAATCCTGAAAATGATGAATCACTTGTTCTAATAATTTATAATCGAGGCGGTCATCTATACTTCCGATATAGCCTATATTAATTTCTGTTGAAGGTTCATATTTCTTCTGGGGAGCTGATTCTTGTTCAAAAACAGTCAGGTCTACCCCATTATTCACCACATACGAATCTAAGCCTTCTACATCTTTCGACTGCTGTAGTGCTTCAGATGTAAATACAACAGCATCAACTTTTTTAAGAAACTCTTGTTCTAACCAAGTGCCATGTTTCGAGGCCCATACACTGGCTGAAATATTATCATAGCAATAATAAATAGTGGCACCATGACTTGCATTTTGAAATGAATGGTTTCCAAAAAATGGGTTAAAAGCGTTTACGATCATTGGCTTCTCCATACTCAATTTCTTCATCGCCGATTTCATTCTTGCATTAATAATTTTGCTATTCACACCTTGCACAAATTTTAATAAGGTATGATTGTTTATCCAGTTAAAAGGGATAATAGGTGGAAGTGACAATACATGCATAACAGAGCCATTCTCAAGTTTAACTTCCTCTAACGCCTTATCAATACCTACAATTCGTTTAACCGGAATGAATTTATTTTTACGGGAATTGAATAATACATCTTTCCATGAGTAGGCGTAATCAATATACAACACATTGTGATATCCTGCTAATTCTTTCATCAATTGTACGGTCGATTTCATGTACTCGCCATGCCAACTGGGTAACGCATGACAAACTATATCTAAGTGCTTTCTCATTTGCTATAACGTTTTAAAATGGTTTTAATAAATTTTCTAAATGGACTTCTTGCTTTAGGGATTTCGCCAATGAATTTTTCCAACTGATGAATTTTTGTATTCACTAATATGGCTTGTATAGGAATATTTAATTGCCTCCAATTATCTACAAGCTCCTTCTGATATTCATCAAATTTTTGTTCGGCATCTACAAAAAAGTAAATCATCTTGCAAGCCGTCAATTGATCTTTATGTATTAATTCGCGATTGGATGTATTCGCAAAAATTAGTTGACGCCCGTTGCTTGCTTGTGTAGCATTCATTTCACGCATACTCCATTTATGTCCTAACGTATCCATCTGAGCAACAACCGTGCGAAGCATATGTTTGCAATCAATATCTGTTTTATGAAAAGGGACTGCCAATACTGTGAATGAATCATTTCCATTTTGTTGTTCCAAATCAATTAACGACAAAATCCATCGCTCATTGCTAAGTGCATTCATCTCTTCCATTCGTATGGTTTGAAGTGTTGTGTGTTGCGCAAATGCAGTGGCCGCTTTAATACCTGATATTTTTTGAAAATGCATCGGATTCGAAATACTATCATCCATATATTCTTTCAAAACCAAACAAGTAAGTACCAAAATAAAACAACTCATAAAGCCGGCAATCAGCAATAATAAACGCTTTGATGAGTTTGCCACGGCCGGCATATCTGGAGGATCAGTCACAGAAATGTTTTCCGTCACCGCTAAATTCCGTTCACGAAGTTTAGCCTGACTTAAATTATGCAATAGAATCAGGTATTCTTTTTCAGCCACATCCACATTGCGCTCTAGCTTACTGAGGTCAGAACCCATTGGTGAAAAATGATCGTATACACGTTCAAATTTTGAAATACAATTTTCAAGAACATTTAATTTTGAACTACTTTCTTCTACATTAATAGTTAGTTTCAACCATTCATCTAACATATCTTTTCCCGGCATTCCTTCTGTTGAATTGTTGAGATCATAGAGGCCGCGAACATTTTCCTTTAAATGATTTTTCAGTTCTTCTACCTTCACTGCAGCATTCTCGTTTTTTATTTCCCCTTTCACTAACGCTAAGCCCATTGAATTATAATACTCGCTTAAATTATTTCTCGCCTTCACAACCTCCTCACTTTTAACCTGCACTAATACACGAGTATTCAATTTTGCTTCTACACGGCTTAACGCAGATTGATACCCATTTAAATCCATTCTCAATTGCGATTCACGTTGTTCGTAATCTTCCTTTTGATCCGCGATATATTTTGTTTGTTCATAATAATTTATAATTCGATTATTGGTTTTAAAATTTTTCAACCCTTCTTCTGCTAATTGCAATCGGGCAGCAGACTGAGCCGTTTGTTCTTCAAAATATTTTACCACATTACTCACTTCACCAATACGAAGGGCTTTGTATTTATTCAGAAAGACCTCCGATAATATATCCAATGTTTTCTTCGTAACAAAGGCGTCCTGCGATTGATATTCTACCTTTACCATATCACTCGAACCTAGACGAGCCGCCTTCACTGTATTCAGCGTATTCACATTAAATGGATTCCCATACCGCCCGTAAAGTACTTGGTAGTATGGGTTTTGAACACCTTGTTGTAATTGCAACATCAAGTTTTGAAACGGATAATTGTAAAAATGAAACTAGATCATCTTGAGTGGCTGAACAATAAAGCAACTGTTGCCAAAGTAATGGGGGCGGATGAACAAACAACTTTTCAAAACT
>JANNYV010000365.1:0-2707 GCA_031410275.1 Bacteroidota bacterium | reverse complement strand
GCTTGGCAAAAAGTGAATGATATGACCATGGTGATGAATATGGAAGTACAAGGAATGAAAATTAATGTCAACACAACACGAAAGGCACCGAATAAAATGTTGATTGATGTCAACATGATGGGCAACTCCCTTCAAAAAATTGTCTTCGACGGAACCAAAGGGTATATGTCTGCACAAGGTCAGAAAAAAGAATTTGATGAAAAAGACACTAAGAAATATGCAGGCGAAGCAAATATGAGTGAAGAGCTAGGTTACCTCGCACCCGATCACAAACTTTCGTTGAAAGGAATTGAAAAAGTGGATGATGAAGATGCCTATGTTGTAGAGGTTACAAAACCGAACGGAGATATTGTAATGGAATATTACAATACAAAATCAGGATACAAGGTAAAATCCGAAGAAACAGAAGATGGTGAAGAAGGGAAGCAAACGCAAACTACCTTTTACTTAGATTATAAAGACGGTAAAGGAGGATTGAAATTTCCGCAAACCATTAAACAATCAGGAGGCCCTATGGGTATGATGGAGATGAAATTGCAAAGCCTTGATATTAATACGGGTGTGTCAGATGAAGTGTTTAAATAAATAATGAACTACTAATTATAAATTAAGAATGATGAATGATAAATTAAGAGTTGCAAGGGATATGTTACAGGTAAATATAATCGAATTCATTTATCGTTTATAATTCATCATTCTTAATTCATCATTTCCCTTCAAAATTACTCATGTTACAAGTTCAGCATCTCAAAAAATATTATGCCACGCAGAAAGCAGTTGATGACATTTCGTTGTCGATAAAGGAAGGAAGTATCTTTGGTTTATTAGGTCCTAATGGTGCCGGTAAATCTAGTTTGCTTCGGATGATCACAGGTATTACCATGCCGGACTCAGGCGATATATTACTAAATGGAGAGCCGTTTGATTTGCAAAAACATAGCGGCCTCATCGGGTATATGCCCGAAGAGAGAGGCTTGTATAAAAAAATGAAAGTGGGCGAACAGGCCTTGTATCTGGCTCAACTAAAAGGCTTGAGTAAAGCAGATGCGAATCAAAAAATAAATTATTGGTTCGACAAGCTGGATATGCAAAGTTGGAAAAATAAAAAGGTAGAGGATCTCAGTAAAGGAATGTCGCAGAAACTTCAATTCGTTATTACGGTTTTGCATGAGCCTAAATTACTAATTCTCGATGAACCGTTTAGTGGTTTAGATCCGGTGAATAGTGCAGTGATTAAAGATGAAATTTATTCATTGGCGCAAAAAGGAACGACTATTATTTTTTCGACACACCGGATGGAACAGGTAGAGGAAATTTGTCAGGAAATAGTATTGGTGAATAAGGGCAAAGTAATATTGAACGGACGAGTTGATGAAATTAAAGAGCGATTCAAAAAAAACATTTATGAGTTAGAGACTGACGGAACGCTGATTGGTTTTGATAAAAATATTTTAAGTCATACCAACCATATATACACGTTGCAATTTGCAAATGACGATGAAGCCACTAGTTTACTCGCCTATTGTTTGCAACAAAAATTTAAAATTAAAACCTACAGTGAAATTCTCCCTTCGTTGAATGAAATATTTATCAGCTTGGTTGAAGGCGATGGTGCTGTTCGGAAATTTGAAACCATATCAAATTAAATTTATACTGTTATCATGAATAAAGTTTGGCTAATCATTCAGCGGGAATATCTCACACGGGTAAAGAAGAAATCATTTTTGGTGACTACTTTTTTAATTCCGATTCTTATGCTTGGCTTGAGCTCTTCGATGATGTATATGGCTACTAAGAGTGAGCAGAAACAAGCGATTGCTGTCATTGACGAGAGCGGGATATTTATGAATAAAATGGATACAAGCTCTTCTTCCTATTCTATTAAATACATTAAAGATGGCTTGCTTGAAAATAGTAAGGAGCTTTTAGAAAAAAATAATTGTGATATTCTGCTTCATATTTATCCCTTCAAAAATGGGATGCCGGACAGTGTGCATCTATTTAAAGACGGCGGTGTAAGTTTGAGTGCAAAGGAATTTATTTCGAGCAATTTGAATGCCGTGTATCAAGTAAAGCAAATGCAGGATGAAGGCATTGATAAAGCAAAAATTGATAGTATCAATCATTCGAGTATTGACATTAAAAGTTATGATTTAAAAAGCAATAAAGAAACGAGTTCTGAAGTGGCTACCATGATTGGTTATGCAATGGGCTTTTTAATTTATTTGGTTATCCTCATTTATGGCATGAGTGTGATGCGAGGTGTATCGGAAGAAAAGACAAACAGGATTGCCGAAGTAATTATTAGCAGTGTAAAACCATTTCAATTGATGATGGGAAAGATCTTAGGCATTGCAGCAGTGGGTCTCACGCAATTCTTTTTATGGATCGTACTGATCATGCTTTTATCAACCGTTGCTTTTGCATTTGTTCCGCATGATATTATCCAACAGGCCGGCGAAGCCAATAAGAATGTACCGGTGGGTGGAAGTACAGCAATGGCACTTAAATTGATGGAATTCAAACAAACAGTAAGTAATGTTAACTGGCTACAGATCATCAGTTGCTTTATTTTTTATTTTTTGGGTGGTTATCTTTTTTATGCATCATTATTTGCCGCTATTGGAAGCGTAATTAATGAGGATCCACAGGAAGCGCAATCTTTAATGCTCCCGATCACCATGCCGATCATTTTTGCATTTATCAT
>JANNYV010000364.1:0-3314 GCA_031410275.1 Bacteroidota bacterium | reverse complement strand
CTTTCAAATGCGTTGACAATGCATTAACACAAGAAACACCAACTCCGTGGAGTCCGCCGGAAACTTTATAGGAATCTTTATCAAACTTACCACCGGCATGCAATACAGTCATAACAACTTCCAGTGCACTTTTCTTTTCTTTTTGATGATAGTCAGTTGGAATTCCACGGCCGTCATCGACAACCTTTATAGAATTACCAGGTAAAATAAAAACCTCTATGTTTTTACAATATCCACCCATCGCTTCATCGATGGAATTATCCACTACTTCATATACGAGATGATGCAGACCTTTAAATCCGATATCACCAATATACATGGCAGGACGTTTTCGTACCGCTTCTAAACCTTCTAATACCTGTATACTGTCGGCACCATAATTGGGTTGTTTTACTTCTTCGTTTTCTGATGACATTGTTACTATATTCTTTTTAAGAAAATACACTGATGCAGTGTATTTTGGTGATTCAAATTCTTATTTTAATAAGGTGCACAAAAGTAATGTTTTATCCTTCATAATGCAATTTTTTTTGAGATAACTTTTTTTATTGAAAGTCAATGAAATAAGGCATTTTGAAGCATTAACGAATATTTTTTATCCACATTTATTTCGAACCCCCATTTTCTTTATTTTACAAACTTTGTGATATGAATTTTTAATCGAAAAACTGTACAGAGTTTATTGCATATTATTTTATAGTTTTACAAACTCATTATAAAAAATAATCCATGAAAAAAAATATCCTCCTACTGGTTGTTTTACTTCTTTCTTTTGGCGCCAACGCGCAGATGCCGGGCGATACAATTGTTGTGAATACATTTAATTATGGTTCCGGAACACGTGATTCGGTCATCAATTTTCCGAACAATCCACTTATCAATTATGAAAAAGTTCTGATGCTTTATAATATCCGTTGCAAAAATGGATTGGTCTCTCCGGGTACTGCCGGTCAAACCAATATTGGTTGTGGTGAATGGGATTATTCATGTAATACCTATATCACCGATTCGACCCGTGTTGATTCCGTTCAAAGTACAAAACCATCACATTCTATCAGTAATTTTTCCGGTACTACGTACCCTTATATCGCTGCTCCCTTTTACAATTTGTATCAGTATACTCAAACTTCAACGACGGCCGGCATAGTGTCTGAAAGTCAACATACAGTTGGTTCCGGTATACTTTCATTGAGTCATGTTTTAGCCGCCAATAATAAATCCGGACGTTCACAATATTTATTTACACAAGCCGAATTAACGGCAGCAGGCGTCACCACAGGCAATCTAGATGGTATCATTTTAAACGCATTAAATAATAGCCAGGTCAATTTTTTAAAGGTTCAAATTAAACATACTAATTTGACTGCATTAAATGCCTCCTTACCCGATACATTAGGGTTTACAGAAACCTATTATGCAAATACAACATTTGCAACAGGTAATAACCGGCTACAATTTTATACCCCATTTAATTGGAATGGCATTTCAAATATTATTATTGATTTTTCATTTACAAATTCAACACCAAATGTAGCCCTTAGTTTACAAGGGCAATCAACCACCAATGTATGCGGTTTGTATTCGTCGAATGGCTATTATATTAATACAGCAGGCGGCATCATAGCAGCCGCCGGAACAGCTCCTTTTTCGAGTATCAATACACAGTTGACTGTCGCTTTTTGGAGCCGGGGCAATACCGGTGTAAGCACCACATCAACATCCATTATAGAAGGGGTTGACAACGGCATGAACAGGCAATTGAATATCCATCTTCCATGGAGCAATACCAATGTCTATTTCGATTGTGGTAACAATGGTGGTGGTTATGACAGAATCAATAAATTAGCCACCACTGCAGAAGTGGAGAACACTTGGAACTATTGGACATTTACCAAAAATGCAACCACCGGTATCATGAATATTTATTTGAATGGAACCTTATGGCATACAGGCTCAGGTAAGACAAACCCGATTACAATAGACTCACTCATCTTCGGAGGAAATATCAATTTAGGAAATCCTTTTAAAGGTGATATGGATGAATTATCTATTTGGAATAAAGAACTTGCACAAGCCGATATTCAAGCGTGGATGAATAAATCAATCAATGCAACGCATCCTAACTATTCAAACTTAGTTGCCTATTATAAATTAGATGAAGGCACCGGCAATACATCTGTTGATGCCAGCTTGAATACACAAACTGCAAGCTTTGGCTTCGTACCCGATTGGAAATTTACCAGAGGAAATCAATTGACCAGATTATTTACTGAAAGCTCACAACGCCCTAATACAGTGTTCTTACAAGGCAATTACACCCTCACAAATACCACATCAACTGTATTTGATTCCTTACCGGCTTCAGGAAATATTGTAAAGCAATACATTGTGATTTCAAATGCAGGTACTTCACAAAGTGATATCTATTCATTGGTCAATACAAATGTTTATTGGAATGCATCGTATCGTTATTTATATGATGGAATAACAGGCGTTACAATAGATTCATTCGCTGTAATACCAACAGGTACTATCCTCATTACAAACCTTCCATACAAAGACAGATACCCTTCTAAATATGAAATCATGTCATTCGTTACGCCCTATGGAATTAATTTAGATTTAGGTATGAATGGTAAAACTTGGACCTTCGATATGACTGATTATTTACCTATCTTAAAAGGTAACAGACGAATGAGTATTGAACGTGGTGGTGAATGGCAAGAGAACATGGATATTAAATTTTTATTTATTGTTGGTACACCTGTTCGTGATGTGAAAAATATTACACAACTATGGAGACAACCCGGAAATTGCAATTACAACCAAATTATTACCGACGCTTATTTCGAACCAAGAAATGTATTATTCGATGCCACAGCAAAAGGTTTTAAAATACGTAGTATGATTACAGGTCATGGTCAGGAAGGTGAATTTATTCCAAGAGTACATACCATCAATATTAATGGAGGCGCAGATGAATTTCAATGGACCTTGTATAAAAAATGTGCGTCCAATCCTGTGTATCCGCAAGGTGGTACTTGGATTTATGATCGTTGCGGATGGTGCCCGGGCATGGCAACAGACTTAAAGGAATTTGATATTACACCATATGTAACGCCAGGGCAATTTGCTAGTGTTGATTACCATATGCTACCTATTATTAGTCCTGCAGTTGGCTCTTCAAATTATTTGGTTACAGAACAATTAGTGACCTAAGGTAAAATTCATAGCACCATAGGTCACTAATTGTTCTGTAACCAAATAATTTGAAGAGCCAACTGCAGGACTAATAATAGGTAGCATATGGTAAT
>JANNYV010000363.1:0-1747 GCA_031410275.1 Bacteroidota bacterium | reverse complement strand
ATTGGGAGAAAATCCTAACCCTTGCGTAAAAGTTTCCTTTAGTGTTGTATCAAAAGGGTTATGAGCAAATTGTTCTGGCACATTGAATACTTTAGGATTGCTCAACACCCCAGTACATCGATCAAAATTCGCTAAAAATATCTTGCCTGTTCCTCGACAAGTAGTTGCGTACTTTGTGCCATCTATACTAAACATGCTTTGCCCACTTTGATCATATATACTGAAAATTGGTTCGGAAAAATTTTGCATCCCAAAATCAAATACACTGTCTTTAGTAAATAAAAATTTATATATTGCATTCGAACCTCTTGCTTGCTTTAATAGCCACCAGTTATTCCCATCTGCATGCTTGCAAGCCATCATTTGGGTCTTACTTAGCGTAGAATTTTGTAATAATGGCACTTCTCTTTTTATTACTTTTCCTAATCCTCCATTTTCATTCATATCTATTTTGTTATACAATAGAATGTCAAAGACTGCATCATGCGCTCCACCCCATTGATTTACTTCAGTGTCGCTAGCTGTTCCTGCTACCATGTAGTAAATGTTACTATCCATTGGCAAGAAAATAGACGATTGGGAGTAAGCTGTAAAACCGTCTTCATGAATTATATAGTTTCTTCCTCCAATACTATCACCACCGTCAATTACATTCTTACTGTTACCAATTATATTACAACCATTACATACTAATTTAATGCCTCCATTAGAATCACATATATTACTGAACCCATGTCCACATGCAAAAAGCGCATTGAACGATGTATCATAATATTGCAAAAATTTAAAATCCGCACCATCATATTTAATGATAAATGAATTTCCTGCACCTGTTACCCAACTATAATTTTGCTTTGTTTGGCAAAAAGTATAGTTGGTTAACAGTATCAATATGAGTACCTGAAAAAATTTCATTTTTATTTTATTATATTAATTTTTCCTTTTGATTTAATCAGACCATTCAATGAGATTTTTAAAGTATAAAGCCCACTCGAAATACTTTCTATATCGAGTTCATAAAGATATAAACCTTTTTTTAGTTTTAAAATATTCACGTTTGACGTTTTCGGAGAGTGTAATCAATTGTATTTATTTCAAATGAACTCTCAGGGAAACTTATTACATCCTCTCTTTCTCTTCTTCTCTTTGTATCATCCCCTTATTCTGAAAATTCCCTTATTCCCAAATTTTTCGGGTTGCACAGCTATGCCCCAAAATGACATCGCTATGCAATGAAACGACATAGCTATGCATTCATTCTTTTACAGGCTATATCGGCGAGATAGTTTTACATCGGAAAACAAAAAGGGGTAATGCCGAAAACCCAATAGAGTAGGCAAAACAAAACAAAAACTTTTATCATGAAAAATTTAATCATCGCGGGGCTATTAGTTCTCGCAACAATTACAGCGAACGCACAAAGTTCATCTATTATTTCTTGTTCTTCCGGTGGAAACATAGGGCCAAACTCAACCGGAGTTGCTAACGATAATGTCGGCATTGGAACCAATAATCCCTTGTACAAACTTCATATTAAAACATTGTCAAATAAGTATCTGATGCTTCAAACAGACGATACAGTTCGGCTTGCAACCTATGTAGGTGTTGGCTATTATGGAGGTGTTGTGAAAAGAGGATATTTTGGAACGATGAGTAGCCATGCCTTAAATTTCATGACAGATACTATCACAAGAATGTGTATACAACCCGACGGAAAAGTAGCAATTGGTATCAGTGACACCGCTAT
>JANNYV010000362.1:0-2877 GCA_031410275.1 Bacteroidota bacterium | reverse complement strand
CATTTTTATTCAAACCAATTTTCAAAGCAAACCATTTATGGGCTATGCGAAAAGGAGAAGAAAGCTTGATACGTGAGTTGGTAAGGAGAAGAGGGGATTCGTTATAAACGTATATTTGGTAGTTTGGTCTATTCGCTTATCACTGGTAACTTATCGCTTGTAATCTAAAGCCTATAACTATTCACTCAATAATCCAATAACTCAGCAACAAATTCCTACATTTACACCTCAAAAAAATAATATGTCAGAATTTACATCGTATAATTTTAATGGAAGGAAAGCTTTGGTGCGTGTTGATTTCAACGTTCCTTTAAATGACCAATTGGGAATCACAGACGATACACGTATGCGTGCCGCGATTCCAAGTATAGAAAAAATATTGAATGATGGAGGCTCTGTTATTTTAATGTCACATTTCGGAAGGCCCAAAAACGGCCCTGAAGATAAATATTCATTAAAGCATATTCTATTTCATTTAATTAAACTTTTAAATGGGCGGACGGTAAAATTTGCAAGCGATTGTATCGGTGAAGAGGCGGTCAATGATGCGGCAAATTTAAAAAGCGGTGAAGTGTTGTTATTAGAAAATCTTCGGTTTTATAAAGAAGAAGAAAAAGGTGATATCGACTTTGCAAAGAAACTTGCTGCCTTAGGTGATGTGTATGTAAATGATGCATTCGGTACCGCTCATCGCGCACATGCATCAACTGCGGTCATGGCACAATTTTTTACACAGAAAAATAAAATGTTTGGTATGCTAATGGATGCTGAGGTAACGAATGCAGAAAAAGTATTACATAATTCTGAGCGACCATTTACTGCCATTTTGGGTGGTGCTAAAGTGAGTGATAAAATACTTATCATCGAAATGCTGATGAATAAAGCGGACAATATTATTATTGGTGGTGGTATGGCTTATACTTTTTTGCGTGCACAAGGAAATCAAATCGGTGCTTCACTTTGTGAGTATGACAAATTAGATTTGGCAAATGAGCTTATTAAAAAAGCACAGGAAAGAGGTGTGAAATTATTGATACCGGTTGACAGTATTATCGCTGATAAATTTTCACCGGACGCAAACACTCAAATGGTTGAAAATAATCATATTCCCGAAGAATGGATGGGGTTAGATATCGGGGAAAAAACAATTGCATTATTTAAAGATGTGATTAAAAATTCAAAGACCATTTTATGGAATGGCCCCATGGGCGTTTTTGAAATGGAGAAATTTCAGCAAGGAACAAAATCAATTGCATTGGCCATCGCCGAGGCAACAAAGCATGGAGCCTTCTCGTTGATTGGTGGTGGTGATTCTGTAGCGGCAATTAATAAATTTGATTTGGTCAATCAGGTGTCCTATGTAAGCACAGGCGGAGGGGCCTTACTCGAATATTTTGAAGGAAAGAAATTGCCAGGCATTGCAGCAGTGCGAGAGTAAATTGTCAGCGATTGACAATTGATAGTTGATAATTGATAATTGACTCAATTTCGATGACCTAAGAACTTAATAACCCCTTAACCCACTAACACTTTAACCCGTAACATATGAAACATGAATCTTAAAAAGATATTTATTGGTACTCTTACTGCAATTTTATTTCAACTGATAACAGTCAATAAATTAGTTGCATTGCATGTGGCCATTATTGAAAGCCAATCATACCTGAGCACCGATCAAATGGATGTAAAATGGCAATCTGTTATTTCAAGTATGGGATATACATCCACCATACATCCGCAAATTACCTTAGACAATACAGCCTTTTTTGCCACAACAGATATTTTATTAATTTCATCAGGCTCTATTGCATTACCGGCAAACAGGGTGAATACAATTCTTCAATTTTTACAAACGGGCAAGCCAGTTTATTTGCAAGGTGAATATCAATGTAGTTTATCGAGTAATCAGGCATTCGCAACCTTGGTCAATACATTGGGCGGAACTTTTACATGGGGTGGTATTACAAATGGTATTATTCAAATGAATATTCTTGGTTCATTTGCCACAACGCCATATCCGACAAATAATCTTTCATATTTCAATTATGGTTGTCAGGGAACAGGTTGCGGCATTCAATATTTTCTTGAACGAAACGGATTATTTTATGGGTATTTTTTCTGTCCGCCTAACCCTGCATATGGAAGCTTGATTCAAATTACTGATCAGGATTGGATTAATAATAACACCAATGATACGTTGATGCGAAATGTCATTAAACATTTAGCAGACCCTACTCTTTGCAGTGCCACAAATTTTACACCAACTAACTTAGGTCATGATACGACACTCTGCAATGGTAATTCGTTGATATTAAATGCAAGCAATTCGAATGCTACATATTTATGGCAAAATGGTTCTACCAATCCCACGTTTAATGTCACTACAGCCGGTATGTATTGGGTACAGGTAAGTAATAATTGCGGAGTTTTTTCAGATACAATTCAAATTAATTATGTGACAGCGCCAAGTGTTTATCTTGGGAAGGATACTACACTATGCGCCGGTCAACAATTAGTATTAAATGCTACAACGCCCGGCGCTACTTACTTGTGGCAAGATGGTTCAAATAATTCTACTCTTACAGTTACCACTGCAGGTACATATTCTGTGAATGTAAATATCGGAGGCTGTATAGCTTCAGATAATATCAGTGTAAATTTTGTTTCAGTACCTTCAGTTGAAATAGGAAATGATACCACCCTTTGTGAAGGACAACAATTGGTATTAAATGCGGGTTCTTTTGGAGCTACTTATCTTTGGCAAGATGGTTCTTCACTGCCGACATTTATGGTGACACAAGCAGGTAATTATTCCGTGGTAGTGTCAACATCTTGTGGAGTTGCAATTGATAATTTGAATGTCAATTACATTGCTTC
>JANNYV010000361.1:0-7153 GCA_031410275.1 Bacteroidota bacterium | reverse complement strand
TGATTGCAACTCCTGCAAGCACTACGACCTATACTATTACTTCGTCATATCCGGGTTGTCCGTCTGTTGATTCAACAGTAAAAATTGAAGATGGGAGCAATGTATAATTCAATGTTCCGCTTCCACCTGTTGCCGTTACTTGTATCGAACCATTTGCACTTCCTGTACACAACGGATTGACAGATTGCGTATTTGTCCAGGTCACAACAATGGGAGCAACAATAGTAACGCTGGAAGTTTTTGTACAACCAGCCGCACTCGACACCGTTACCGTATACGTATTCGGCGGCAAACTTGAAAATGTAAAAGGTGATCCTGAACCTATTGCTCCTGTTGGGTTTAAGCTCAAGGTGAAAACCGAACTTGCGACAGCGGTTGCCGCAATGGTTCCATTATTCATTCCCGTACAGGTCACATTTGTATGAGTCAAGGATAAGGTTGGAATTTGCTCTACTGTAATTTTTACTGTTGAATCAACAGACGGACAACCCGGATATGACGAAGTAATAGTATAGGTCGTAGTGCTTGCAGGAGTTGCAATCACATTTATTCCGCTTGCAACATTTAGGCTAGAAGTAGGTGACCATGCAAATGTCAAATTTGGATTTACTGGAACCGGAACAACACTCAATGGTTTTGATTGACCTAAACAAATCGTATCATTTAGTGGTTTAGTATATTTCGGATATTCAAGAATATTCATTGTCAAGGTCTCAGTGACTAGGCTACTGCATAAACTTCCATTGATGGCAAAGATTAAAGTTTCGGTTCCTTCTGTAATGCCATCTTGAACTGCATTTACTGTAATGGTCGTAGTTGTTCCAAACGCAGGAATGGTGGCGCTTCCACTTAATGTTGTTACATCAATGCCATTGGTTGTAGTACCCGATAATGTATACGTTACTATTTGCGGATAAGGTTTTGCTAAGGGTCTTGCAATAGTAATGATTGCCGATGTACAACCTTCCATGGCAAACGGAGTACCTGATGAAAGATTATTACTTGAACTTACATTTACCACTGTTGCTATATCAGAGGAAAAACTCCCGGCTTGTAAAAACACGCCTGAATCATAAATATGATCACTTACATCGGCAATCGCAAATTTCATATGATAGGTTGAACATGGTGTTACAGCAGCTTTGGCTAATAAAATAGCCGTTAATCCGGTATAGGTTATGGTTGTGCTGCTTGCATTATTTACATACAATGAAGTAAATGGTGAACCAACGCCTAACGAAGTACAATTTCTTAATACACCACCTCCGGCAGCACTGATAGTGCCATTATTAATTGAGTTAATAGTCACAGGAATTACGGTGCCAGGCACTAAAGCAACATTGGTTGGTGTGGCATATCCGGGGCCTGAAATAAAAAAAGCAAATATATCATTGTAAGCGCTACAGTTATAAGTCGGGTATTCCTCCGAGCCAAAACGATACCTGAATTGTATCGTATCACCGGTAGGAATAAAATCAAATTCAAGTTTGCATAAATCATGAATATTTGTTGTGGTCGTTCCGGCGGCGGTCGCAAGATTGGCATCACCACCATTGGTATTATTATTTACCGAAGCAAAATCTGAACCATTTCCATTAACACCAATAGATGCTCCGCTTGTTAAAGCTCTTCCTGTAGTAAGAACAATACCGCTATCAATTAGAACAGAAGAGGCTAAACCATTATCAAACTTGCCACTGGCATTTGTCGGGCAAGTGAGCACAGGGTTTGTATACGTAATACCTGTTCCTACTAAACGGTCGATGAGTAAATTGGCAACAACATTCGGTGTAACACTAATCTGAGCAACTATTGTATGACTTCGGAGAATGAAGATGATGAAGATACTTATTTTAAAAACAGATGTACGCATAACATTCATATTCATTAAGGGAGGTATTGTTATAGATATTCGGGCGGTGAATATTTTTCTATTCAAAAACTAAAAATAAAAACAGCGTCGCATACGAAACACTATTATTGGATGAAGGTACAATTTTGGTCGACAAACAGCAAATCTTCTTAGGTTGTTCAATGTAGTATTTTGATATATTTATTAAATAAATCAACTTCGTCAAACGTCAAATAGCCTTCAAATGATTTTCAATTTAAATGAACAAAGTAGTATTTCAATAGAAAATTATATTTAATGAATTTGTATATTATATTTGCGCACTTAAAAATACTCAAAGTTCATGCCATATTTATTTACATCTGAATCCGTTTCAGAAGGACATCCTGATAAAGTAGCCGATCAAATTTCTGATGCGCTCATTGATAATTTTTTGGCCTACGACCCAAATTCAAAAGTTGCTTGTGAAACATTGGTCACAACAGGTCAAGTGGTTTTGGCAGGTGAGGTAAAATCAGAAGCCTATCTCGATGTGCAAGAAATCGCAAGACAAGTAATTCGTGAAATTGGTTACACAAAATCTGAATACATGTTCGAAGCAAATTCATGCGGTATTTTTTCAGCTATTCATGAGCAAAGCGCTGACATCAATCAGGGTGTTGACAGAAAAGTAAAAAAAGAAAGCTTCGAAACAAAAGCAAATGCACAAGGTGCCGGCGATCAAGGTATGATGTTTGGTTATGCAACACGTGAGACTAAAAACTACATGCCGCTTGCTTTAGACTTAGCGCATAAAATTTTAAAAGAATTATCCAACACGCGTCGTGCCGGAAAAGAATTGAAATATTTACGTCCCGATGCCAAGAGTCAGGTGACAATTGAATATGATGATCATAACAATCCGGTTCGTATCGATACTATAGTTGTTTCAACACAACATGATGATTTTGATAAGGATGCAAAGATGTTGGAGAAAATAAAAAATGATATTATTACCGTTGTCATTCCTCGTGTAAAAAAACAATTGAAACCTTCATTGCAAAAATTATTTACCGATAAAATTACATACCATATCAACCCCACAGGAAAGTTTGTGATTGGAGGTCCTCATGGTGATACAGGTTTAACCGGACGAAAAATTATTGTCGATACCTACGGCGGTAAAGGTGCTCACGGTGGTGGTGCATTCAGTGGAAAAGATCCGAGTAAGGTCGACAGAAGTGCAGCTTATGCAACCCGTCACATTGCAAAAAATTTGGTAGCCGCCGGTTTATGTGATGAAGTACTTGTGCAAGTATCCTATGCAATTGGTGTTGCTAAGCCTTGCGGATTATTTTTAAATACGTATGGTACTTCAAAAATAAATAAGACAGATGGTGAAATAGCCAGAATGGTCGAAAAAATATTTGACATGCGTCCGTATGCGATTGAACAACGATTGAAACTTCGTAATCCTATTTACTCTGAAACAGCTTCATACGGACATATGGGTCGTAAGAATGAAACGGTGACTAAAGTATTTAATAAAGGGAAGAAGAACGAAAAGAAAATAGTCGTTGAATTATTTACATGGGAAAAATTAGATTTTGTTCCTCAAGTAAAGAAAGCATTTGGATTGAAATAATTTTAATTGCCTCTGCCTGTGTTGGTCTGCTTGACCAACAAAAATAATTTTCATATTGAATTCTCAATTCCATAGATTGAAACCTTCGGCAATGAAATTGGTTATGCATAAGGTATTCTGCTTTCTTTGGTGTTGGCGAATTGAATTGATATTGCAATAGAAATTATTCGTCAATATGTTCGAAGTGAAAAGCGAATCAAAAAATCTTCAACTTTAGTATTTATATTTGCCCCTCAAAAAATATAAAACACTATGCTCAACATAAAATTCGGAACAGATGGATGGCGTGCAATTATTGCACAGGAATATACAGTGCAAAATGTGGCTCGTGTAACAGAGGCTGCCGCATTATGGCTCAAACAAAATAACCCATCACCTTCTGTTGTCATTGGTTACGATTGCCGCTTTGGTGGTGAGCTCTTTACCGAAACGGCTATCAAAGTGTTTTGTTCACATGGCATCAACGTATTTACACCCAAAGGATTTGTAAGTACACCCATGATATCATTTGGTGTGTTAACCTATAAAGCAAATCAAGGTGTGGTTATCACAGCTAGTCATAATCCACCTTCATACAATGGATATAAATTGAAAGGCGCTCATGGCGGTCCAACACCTCCTTCACAGATAGCTGAAGTAGAGGCATTGATACCGGATCATGAAGTAGAAATAAAAGGTGATTTAAAACAATACGAAGATGCCGGTTTATTACAGTATGTAAATTTAGAAAAGGAATATGAAGATTATATTCATACCAAATTTGATATTGCCGCATTAAATAATTCGCCTTTTAAAATGGCCTACGATGCCATGTTCGGAGCGGGGCAAAATGTATTGAGACATCTTTTTCCCAAGGCTGTTTTTTTACATTGCGAAGTAAATCCTTCGTTCAATAATATTGCACCTGAACCCTTACATAAAAATTTGCTTGAATTATCAGAGACGATAAAATCAACACCGGAATTGAAATTCGGGTTGGCGAATGATGGCGATGCAGACCGAATTGCGTTGTATGACGAAGACGGAAAGTATATCGATTCGCATCATATTATTTTATTGCTGATTCACTATTTATTCAAGTACAAACATCTCACCGGCAAAGTTGCAATTGCAGCATCAACCACATTGAGGGTGAATAAGCTTTGCGAAATTTACGGTTTGCCTTGCGAAGTAACGCCGATTGGTTTTAAATATATCAGCCAAATTATGATGCATGAAGATGTATTGGTGGGTGGCGAAGAGAGTGGTGGCATTAGCGTAAAAGGACATATACCCGAGCGCGATGGTATTTATGACGGCTTGGTCATGTATGAATTTATGAATGCAACCGGCAAATCATTAAAAGAACTTTGCCGCGAAATTTATGATATCGTGGGCGAGTTTTATTATGAACGTGCAGATTTACATTTATTGGAAAGCGAAAAACAACGGGTCATCGCATTATGCAGTCAAGGTATTTCAGCATTCGGAAAATATAATGTGGTAGATACAAATTTGATTGATGGTTTTAAATACGAATTACCAAATGATTGCTGGACCATGATACGCGCATCAGGCACTGAACCACTGCTTCGCATTTATGCAGAAGGCAATACGCCTGAAGAAGTGTTAGATATTTTAGCAACTGTCAGAGGGGTGTTGGGCGTTTAATTGAATCATCAGAAATTGGGTTACTTTTAGTTGGGCGTGCCCCCGAAGTGCCCCGTTCACAAGCGTCTTACATTGTTTGTAATTTATCAACGGGTCTGCTTCGGGGTCGGGCTATCCGTTGCAAGTCCTCGCTCGTACCTCGCTCCGGGCTTTTCACTTCTATCCCTCACGCTGCGTCACTTGATACAAATTCAACACGAATCAAGAATAATGAAATTTATTTGACAACCCATTAAATTACACCAACTCAAATTTCTTGCCCTTGTTGGTGTTCTTCACGCACAAGAATATTTTACTTCCGAATATCCCTTCACTCCAATTTGTTGTTGGTACGCCAACGCTCAATGCAAGGGCTGCATACTAACAACGGCGAAGTGAACAAGCTATCCATTCAGTATTCCTTGTATTCAAAATAAAAATTGTTTCCGAGCACACTACATCCTTACATGAATCCTTTCTCTTTCATCCATTCATCATTATATACTTTGCCCACGTAACGGCTTCCATGATCATGTAAAATAACCACAAGCAAATCGCCTGCTTTTAATTTATCTTTCATTTGCAATACACCTTGTACTGCAGCACCTGCAGATGAACCACAAAATAAGCCTTCTTCCTTGGCTAATCTTCTACACATCAATAATGATTCTTTGTCTTGTATCGTTTCTATATGATCGATGTATTGTCTGTCATAATTCGCCGGAATAAAATCTTCACCCATTCCTTCAACGGCATATACCTTGGCTAATTCCGGTTTTACCTCACCCGTATCAAACCAATGTTTGAGTATCGAACCATCCGGATCGATACCCCATATTTTTACATCCGGATTTTGTTCTTTCAAATATTGTCCGGTACCTATCAACGTTCCGCCTGTACCGGTTGATGCCACATAATGTGTAATTTTTCCTTCCGTTTGATTCCATATTTCAGGACCTGTACTCATATAATGCGCCTGACGGTTACATAAATTATTATACTGATCCGGATTCCATCCATCACGTTCTTTAGCAATACGAGCAGCCACAGAATAATAAGAACGCGGATCTTCGGGTTCTACATCGGTCGGGCAAACAAATACTTCGGCACCCATCGCACGAAGAATATCTACTTTTTCCTTACTCATTTTATCGGCCATTGTAAATACACATTTGTATCCCAATGTCAATGCAACCAATGCCAAACCCATTCCTGTATTGCCGCTGGTACATTCTACAATGGTACCACCGGGTTTTAATTTGCCGCTGCGTTCAGCATCTTGAATAAGATTTAATGCAATTCTGTCCTTAATACTATTACCCGGATTGAAATACTCAACCTTGGCATATACTGGACAAGGAAAATCTTTGGTAATACTGTTTAGTCTGATCAAAGGTGTATTGCCAATGGCTTCTACAATATTATTAAAAACGCGCTTTTGTGAATTCATGCGGCGAAGATAATAAAATTCGTAATTAAAAAATGAATTGCAAGAGACGAGGAGCATTTCAAATTTTCATTCCATTTTTTAATAGTGACGAATGCATTTCACTGACCTTAGAAAAATGGCGTTAAGAAAATCTTTTTGAATGGCGAAAAAAATGAAAACTATGGCACCTGGCCAAATAAAGTCAATTCGCTTATCCTAACTGCTAAAGATCAAGAGAGAGCAATAGTTTCATAGCTTTTTCATTTTCGGCATTCAAGAAGATTTTTAGCCAATTTTTCGTCAGTCTTGACTTTTGCTCCACTTTTTTGTCAAGAAAAAAGTGGAAAACATAATTGAGAACCTACAATTTTAAGGTTGGTAGTATTTCTACATTTAAACACAGATTGCGAAAATTTGAAATGCACCCCGGAGACACCGCTTATAATACTTCATTGACTTCAGAATAGTTTTTATACCGCCCCTCGAAATATCGAATCTATTCTCAATCCAATTTCTTCTGCATCACATAATCATTCATAAAATAATCACCTATCGGAAAGTCAGCTTCTGCAATAATTTTAAAACCCAATTTTTCATAAAAATATTGCGCAGGATTTCC
>JANNYV010000360.1:0-1970 GCA_031410275.1 Bacteroidota bacterium | reverse complement strand
ATATATATGGAATGCGCAAACATACACAGCAAACGGAACATACATTCAAACATTGGTAAACGCACATGGTTGCGATTCGGTTCATACAATACAACTCACATTAAAACATAGCACAGCTTCAAGTCAAACGGCATCTGCTTTAGGTTGTTTCTTTTGGAATGTGACAAATACAAATATACTGTCAGCGGAAATTATACATACGCAACAACAAATGCTGTTGGCTGCGATAGTATTATCACATTAAATCTCAGCATTACAAGCGGTTTGTATCTCAGCACTAAAGTATTTTTGGCAGGCCCTTATAATACATCAACAGGTTTGATGAGTGATAGTTTACGTATATTCAATTTTATACCTTCAACAGAACCTTATTCATTCCCTCCTTTTAATAAGCCACAAATTGCAGGCTTAGGTGGCGAAACAATTTCTACATCCATATTAGCTGTGACCGGAAACAATGCCATTGTCGATTGGATATTCTTAGAATTGCGTGCTTCGTCAAATTCATCGACGATAGTAGCTACCAAAAGAGCGTTGCTTCAGCGCGATGGTGATATTGTCAGTCATGTAGATGGAATGTCGCCTGTATTTTTTTCAGGTATTACAGCGGGTAACTATTATGTGAGTGTAAAACACAGAAATCATTTGGGTGTCATGACGTCAAATGCAATGATGCTAAACGCTTGTGGAACTACGATTGATTTCACTACTTCAGCACCCGTTTGGACGAACAGTAGTTTATAAAATGCGCCAAGAAAAATAATGGAATCTGTTTACACGCTTTGGTCTGGTGATGCTTATTTCAATAAGAATGTAAAATATAATGGACTAAGTAATGACAGAGACCAAGTACTTAGCGCCGTTGGTGGTGCAGGTTCATCAAACAATACAGTGTACGGTTATCGTGCCGAGGATGTAAATATGGATGGTAAAGTAAGGTATAATAATACGGATGCCGACAGAATTGTCATCATTAATAATATTGGTGTCAATACACCGAATACTATTATAACACAGCATATGCCAAATTAATAGAAAGTTTATAGTAAGTACAGTCTGAAAAAATAAGTTATCAAACCAATTCCGGATGGCTTATATAATATTCTTTCATGGTATCAAATACTTTTTGTTTCAGCATATCAGTATCACTTGATGTCAATCCTTCAGTACTAATTTCGGGTAAAAAATGCAATTGAATTTTATGCGGCCATGCCCATATGTTTTTACTCGAATTTAAAATAGATTTTGTTCCGAAAATAACGCCGGGTATAATGGGCTTCTGAGCGAGTATAGCCACTTTAAATGCGCCATCATAAAAACGTGCAAGCGGCTGATCTGTTTTATTTCGTGTGCCTTCAGGGAATAAACATAAATGCAAGCCTTGTTCCAATGCTTCAACCATCAACGGTACACTGTCTTTTCTGCTTTGTGCATCCTGACGAGTAACTAATATAGAGCCGCATTTATAAATGTAACCAAAGATAGGAATCTTAGCCATCTCTACTTTAGCCAAGGTTCTGTTTGGCCCCGGAATACCAGGTGAAGAAACAGGTACATCAGCCAATGTATTATGATTAAAGAAATATAATTACTTTTACCATCTCAACATTTTACATTGATTAAAGATATTATTGCCCGAATTTATTTTATCTATGGCATGTTACTATTTGCCATCACCATGTTACCGGTAGCGTTGGTTTTTTTTCTGTTTAAAACATTTGCAAGTGAAAAAATCGCATCGATTGATATTCAAAAAGGATTTCAAATTTGGATGGGTATTTATATGCCACTTATTTTTTGTCCGGTTACCCATAAAGGAAGGGAGTATTTTAAAAAAGGGAAAAATTATGTGGTGACTATGAATCATAATACATTGGCTGATGTACCTGTTTCTTCACCTGGTATTCCGGGGCCAAACAGAACCTTGGCTAAAGTAGAGATGGCTAAGATTCCTATCTTTGGTTACATTT
>JANNYV010000359.1:0-3046 GCA_031410275.1 Bacteroidota bacterium | reverse complement strand
TCCCGATATACTTCTTGAGGAAGTGAATCTGCGGACCCGAAACCGGCGGGGCATCGACCGTGGCGACAGACGGTCGCGCGGCGAATGGGGGCTTCACCATGGCCTTTGGTGCTCTGACCCGCACGACTGCGGGCGGCATGTTCAATATTGCCAACACGAATACAATAGATAAAAATCAGGTAACGCAACAAGATAATCCGGTACGGCATGGCCCCATTGTCATGTATAATCATTTCAATACTGACCTTCCTGATACTGATGAATTTGATGAAATTAAAAATAATAGAAATGCAAGAAAATAAAAATCAAACAGATCATGCTGTTCATTCAGTCAATAAATTGCTGACCGGTTTATTTACAAACCGTGAAAGCGTCGATAATGCATATCTTTTATTGCATGAAAAAGGCTATACGAATGATGAAATTAATATTATTATGTCGGACGAAACACGTGCCAAATACTTCCCACACGATACAGATGAAAATTCAATTGGAGACAAAGTATTAGAAGGGGCCGGAAAAGGAGCCGCTATCGGTGGAACAATTGGTACGATTACCGGTATTGTTGCAGCCCTTGCCACTAGTTTTGTGATTCCGGGATTAGGCATATTAATAGCTGGCCCCATCGCAGCTGCGCTTGCAGGAGCAGGAACAGGTATTGTGACCGGTGGAATAATAGGTTCATTGATGGGTGCTGAAATCTCTGAAGAGCAAGCAAAATTGTATACATCAGAAGTGAAGAATGGACATATCTTATTGGCTATTCACCCGAAGAATGAAGATGATGCGACCTACTTTGAAAAATCATGGAGAGTAAATCGTGATGAAGGCTTGTATAAACAAAACATCCATGACGAAACAACGGGTTAGGATTTGTAAGTACAACTAAAAAAATATCTGATGAATACCGAAAAGTCAATTGAAGTTTTGAATAAGCTAATCGAAATAAATAACGATCGAATTCAAGGGTATGAAACTGCGGCAAGAGGAACGTTCGAAGTTGATTTGAAACTTCTGTTTTCTCAATGCCAACAAACAAGTGAAAAGTGTAAAGCTGAGCTTGTTGAGGAGGTGCAAAAATTAGGTGGAGTACCGTTGGATGGTGCCAATACAATTGGGAAAATTAATAGGGTTTTGATGGATGTGAAATCTGCATTTGGAATGAACGATCGGATGGCCATTCTGAATTCTTGTGAATCTGTCGAAGCTATTGTAGTGGATACATATAGTAATGTCTTGAAAAATAACCCTGACAATATCTCTACAGTACATCATGAATTATTAGACACTCACTATGTATTTATTAAAGCCGAGTATTATAAAATAAAAGGTTTAAGAGATCAGTTACTAGTGAAGGGATGATTTTTGAAATATTAATTTTTATTTATTTACAGCCGTTGATTGCAACGGCTTCTTTTATATCAGTACTGATAAGTATCGACCGTTAACTATCCATCATCAACTGTCCATTATCAACTATTCATAATCAATTGTCCATTATCAATTGTCCATTGTCCATTGACCAAACATGTGAATGATGTAATATTTTTCTAATGTTACATAACAACTTTTCTAAAATTGAGAATGATCTTTGCTATACAATTATGAACAATCTTTTTAAAGGGCTTATCTCAGCATATGGAGCAAAAAAATTAGGTGGCGGATGTTTTAGTACTATCCTTGTCTTTATACTAATTTGGGTTTTATTGGGTCATTGTAACTAAAATAATACGATGATGATTCATTCTAAGAAACAAAAATATATTTTATCAAAAGGCGCAGATCAATACTTTGAAGATGTTTACAAGGCCTATAAATTTACAACCCGTTTTTTTAAAGAAGCCTTTGTTCCACCTTTTCATTTTCGCGAAATAATAAATCAATGTTATGAAGTTGGGTTAAAATCATTGGCATTAATATCATTGACCGGGTTTATTGTCGGTATTGTTTTTACAAAGCAATCGCGTCCGTCTCTAGAAGGTTTTGGTGCAGCATCATGGCTACCTTCTTTAATTGGCATTGCCATTGTAAAAGCATTAGGACCTTTGGTGACTGCATTGATTTGTGCAGGTAAAGTCGGTTCAAGTATAGGTGCGGAGCTTGGGTCAATGAAAGTAACAGAACAAATAGAAGCAATGGAAGTATCTGCTATCAATCCATTCAAATATTTAACAGTCACTCGTGTGATTGCAACCACTATCACCATTCCTGTGCTCGCATTGTATTGTAGTTTTGTGGGTTTGTTTGGTTCCTATTTAAATGTGCATTCTGAAGAAGCGACCAGCATCATTACTTTTTATCAAAATGCATTTTCGTCTATTACATTTTTAGATATATTTTCTGCAGTCATCAAATCAATTGTGTTTGGATTTACGATTGGTATTATTGGATGTTATAAAGGATTTCATGCAACACAAGGAACACGCGGTGTTGGTCGTGCGGCGAACCAAGCAGTTGTATTGGCTATGTTTCTTGTTTTTCTTGAAGAAATAGTGATAGTGCAATTAGCGAATTGGATACGAAATTTTTAATCAGTGCAAAAATTGCAACAACATATAATACAGACAGAGGAACCCGTGATTGAAATCAGCGGGTTGTATAAATCATTTGGAGAACTTGATGTATTAAAAGGGATAGACTTTACCTTGCTCAAAGGTGAGAATATTGCAGTGCTTGGAAAATCAGGTTCAGGGAAATCTGTCTTGATAAAAATTATTGCCGGTCTCATTAAACCTGACAAAGGTGATGTATTAGTATTTGGGAAAGAAGTTGATAAAATATCGGAGAAGGAATTAGATAGTCTTCGTTTGCGAATTGGGTTTTCGTTTCAAAGCAGTGCCTTGTATGATAGTATGAATGTATACCAAAATTTGGCTTTCCCTTTAACCATGAATGTAAAAAATTTGAGTAGACAGGAAGTAGATCAGGCAGTGGAAGAAGCATTAGACGCAGTTGGATTAAAGGACAAAATGAAACAAATGCCTTCCGAACTTTCCGGGGGACAACGTAAACGGATCGGAATAGCAAGAACATTAATTCTTAAACC
>JANNYV010000358.1:0-10307 GCA_031410275.1 Bacteroidota bacterium | reverse complement strand
TCAAATTGCAATGATCAGCGATGTCTACCACTTTTGTTTTCATGATATCACCCAATACCTTTGCATTGATCACAAAACCTGTATCTTCATTAATTTCACCTTTTACCGTTACATGCAATTCATAATTATGACCATGATAATTGCCATTTGCACATTTACCAAAGACCTCTTTGTTTTTTTCTTCACTCCAATTTTCATTCCATAATTTGTGTGCGGCATTAAAGTGTTCGACACGTGTGACAAATATCATATCTTATTTTTTGGCAAATTTATAGCTTAATTCGGTTCAAATATCACTTATTCCTTTTCAAGTTGGCAATTGAAAAAACAATACAGCATAAAATTTTACTATCAGCATTAAAATTCATTCACTAAATACTTTAAACTGCATTTGTTTCCATTAATTTTGCCGGCACATGAAACTTTGTATTGTTGCCGCTACTGAAATGGAATTAAAGTATCTGAAAACGTTTTCGTTTGCAACACCTCATTCTATTGAATTTTACACGCATGGTGTAGGTATGTTGCTGGCGAGTTATAATCTTCAAAAAATAGCATCGACAAAACCCGATTTTATTGTGCAGTGCGGTATTGCAGGAACTTATTCAAATTCAATAGCAATTGGCAAAACGGTTGTCGTGTATAGTGAATGTCTCGGTGATACCGGAGCAGAGGATCATGAAAAATTTATTGATATTGTTGAACTTGGTTTTTTACAGAAGGATACATTCCCATTTTCAAATGGCTTATTGGTCAATGAGTCTGCAATAAACATAAACGGGTTGAAAACAGTGAAAGGAATGACTGTCAATTTAACCGCCGGGAATGAACAAACGATAAAGCTGCGTACAGCGAAATTTCACCCGGATATTGAAACCATGGAAGGAGCCTGTTTACATTATGTTTGCCTTCAGGAAAAAATTCCCTTTATGCAATTTAGAGGAATTTCAAATAGAGTTGAACCCCGAGATAAAAGCAAATGGGAATTACATGAAGCCCTCAAAAACTGTCATGAAGAAGTCATCAAATTTATTCATCAACTTTAATTTTTACCATTGAAACTACGCATCGGTATATCACCTTGTCCGAATGACACATTTATTTTTGATGCCATCTATTCAAAACAAATTGACCTATTCCCTTTCGAATTTGATTTTATTTTTGAAGATGTAGAAACACTCAATAAGTTAGCCCTTACTTCGCAGTTAGATATCATCAAATTGAGTTATGCCAATTATTTTAATGTGCTTGAACAATATGTGATGCTCCGTAGCGGGAGTGCCTTAGGTAGTGGTGTTGGACCATTATTAATTTCAAAAAAAGAATACCATTTAACTGATATAGATTCCTTATCTGTGGCCATTCCGGGTAGGCACACCACAGCGAATTTTTTATTGTCCTATGCATTCCCATTTTTAAAAAATAAAAAGGAATATGTATTTTCAGCTGTTGAAAATGTGATACTTCAAAATGAAGTAGATGCCGGTGTGATTATTCACGAGAACCGATTTACCTATCAGCAAAAAGGACTTCATAAGTTACTTGATTTGGGCGAGTATTGGGAGCAAAAAACATTGCTCCCTATTCCATTAGGCGGAATTGCAATCAGGCGAAATATTGAACATTCCATACAACTAAAAATAAATCAACTCATACAAGAAAGTATATTATTTAGTAAAAAAACTTACCCGGTATTAAGCCAATTTGTAAAAGAGAACGCACAGGAAATGAGTGAAGAGGTGATGCGAAATCATATCAATTTATATGTGAATGAGTATTCGATGGATGTGGGTGAAAACGGCATGCGGGCCGTTCATAAAATGGCAGATATAACAGGAAATCAATCAACCGAAAATTTATTTATCTGAACGAATATGCAAACAGAATTTATTTGTAAACATTTTGATGAACTCTCTACACGAGAACTTTATACCATCCTGCAACTTCGCATGGAAGTGTTTTCAATGGAACAACAATGCGCTTATCAGGATTGTGATGACAGGGATTTAGTTTGTTATCATTTAATGGGCATGCAAAACAATGAGATGGTCGCGTATAGCCGCCTCTTACCAAAAGGTGTTTCATATGATGACTATTGTGCAATAGGGCGTGTACTCACAAAGGCCAATGTACGCGGACAACAAATAGGAAAAGAGCTTATAAAAAAATCAATTGAATTGTGCAACGTACTATTCAATGAAAAAATAAAAATAGGCGCTCAATCTTATCTTGAAAAATTTTATGCAGATTTCGGGTTTGTTTCAACAGGTCATTTATATCTCGAAGATGAAATACCGCATATGTCAATGGTGTTGCATGAAAAAACATAAAGAGTGCAATTCATCTATGAAGTAATTTTTGGTGGCACCATGTTCAATCTGCATTGTTTTTGGGCGTGCCCCGAATGCGTCCCGTGGCAAAAGGAAATTTTCTTCGATTTAATATTTAAGGATTTGCCTACGGGACTGCTTCGGTGCCGGGCTATCCGCTGCAATCTCCCGCCCAAAGCGACGGGAGTATTTTCGCTACTATCCCTCACGCAATTGGTATTTCATATCAACAAAGCCTTAAGAATGTGTATTCATAAGGCTTTCAGAATATCCTTCGTCTATCCACATGTTATAAACGATTTAAAAAACGATATGTAAATAGTTCTAAAACAGTACTGCTTTTCAATCGTAGCCTCTATATTTGCGCTTTCTCTTTACTAATGAATATACCCAAAGGAAAGCTCATCCCGGTTGGAGGCGCTGAGGATAAAGGAACCGATCTGGAACAAGGATTTATACAACGAAATAATCTTAACTTTTTTGAAGCCGGTATTCTTAGCCGTATCGTTGATGAAACAAAACATCAAACAGAAAGTATTATCGAAGTCATCACTACGGCCTCGACCATACCGGTTGAGGTAGGCGAAAATTATTTAGAATCATTTGCAAAATTATCCTGTAAAAATGTTCGGGTGATGCATATTCGAAACAGAGAAGATGCACAGAAACCGGATTATATTCAACGGCTGCGAGATGCCGATGCAGTGATGTTTACCGGTGGCAATCAAATGAGACTCACTGCTACATTTGGCGGCACAGAAATTTATAAAATTTTACAGGAGCGATATAATAATGAAGATGGCTTTGTGATTGCCGGTACAAGTGCCGGTGCCATGGCCATGAGCAATACGATGATTTATGAAGGCAACGCAGCCAATGCACATTTGAAAGGAGCTGTTAAAGTAACTACCGGATTGGCTTTTATGCGTGACGTAATATTTGATTCCCATTTCGATAAACGCGGACGATTCGGACGATTGGCACAGGCCGTCGCATCAAACCCATCCTGCATTGGTATTGGCTTGGGAGAAGATACAGGATTATTAATTACCGAAGGAAATAAAATGGAAGCCATCGGATCAGGTATGATTATTATTATTGACGGTCATAATATTGGTTATAGTAATATTGCTGACATAGCCGACAACTCCCCGATTTCTGTTGAAAATTTAATTGTTCATTTTTTGGCAAAAGGAAATAAATACATTCTTGATATGCGAAAATATCTTGGTATTGAAAATGAAGAATATGCAAAAACCGAAGTCGAATAATGATGATTTATTTACTTCCCCTTATTGCCGCATTTATTGGTTGGTTCACCAATTGGATTGCTATCAAAATGCTCTTTCATCCGAAAGAAGAAAAGAATTTTTTAGGGTTGAAAATTCAAGGAATTTTTCCCAAACGTCAGCAACAGTTTGCAGAAAAGTTAGGCATTTTAGTATCGAAAGAATTGATTTCATTTGACGATATTTCAACGAAAATCAACAATCCTGAAACAATTGCACAAGCAATGCCCTTTATCGAAAATCATATCGATCATTTCATTCAGGTAAAATTGAAAGAAGAAATTCCATTGCTCTCCATGTTCATTACTGAAAAGACAATGAGCGGTATTAAAAAAGGAATTGTTGAAGAGATAGAAGAACTATTCCCGGCATTGATTACGCAAATGACTTCAGGCCTTCAAAAGGATTTGGATATCGAAAAAATTGTGATTGAGAAAGTAAAAGGCTTTAGCAGCGATAAATTAGAAGAAATTTTGAATGCGATTATGAGTAAAGAATTTAGATTTGTAGAAATAATTGGCGCGGTGCTGGGATTTCTCATTGGAATTGTACAAGTGCTTTTGACGCTTTAATAGATTAGAGATGTGAGATAAGAGATGTGAGATAACAACAATTTTAAAATTTCTCTAGCCCCAATACCTTAACCCTCTAACCCGTAACTCTTTAACCCGTAACAGAAAAAACATGCTTGCAGAAAGACTTTCAAAAATAGAAGAACCTCAAACTATCCGCATGGCGAAATTGAGCCGTGAATTGAGGGCTCAGGGATTAGATATTATTGATTTAAGTTTAGGCGAACCTGATTTTAAAACCCCTCAACATATTATTGATGCGGCCAAACAGGCAATGGATGATGGCTTTACCAAATATCCACCGGTGGCCGGCTTCCCTGAATTGCGACAGGCTATCGTAGATAAATTTAAACGGGAAAATAATCTCGATTATGAAATCGGTGAAGTGATGGTCTGTACGGGCGCCAAGCAATGTATCGCAAATACGATGCTGAGTCTTTTGAATGAGGGTGATGAAGTGATTATTCCCTCACCATTTTGGGTAACTTATGCCGACATTGTAAAACTTGCAGAAGGCAAAGTGGTGGAAGTACACGGTAGTTTTGAAAATGATTTCAAAATAAATGCTGCACAACTCGAGGCTGCGATTACACCAAAGACAAAATGTTTTATTTTTTCTTCGCCTTGTAACCCGACAGGTTCTATTTACTCAAGAGAAGAATTAAAATCGCTGGCAGATGTATTTGCAAAATACCCCGCTATTTATATTGTATCAGATGAAATTTATGAACATATCAATTTCATTGGCAAACATGAAAGCATTGCTCAATTCTCTGAAATAAAAAATCGTGTGATTGTGATCAATGGTTTGTCGAAAGCTTTTGCTATGACCGGCTGGAGATTGGGTTATATGGCCGGACCAAAGGATGTGATACAAGGCTCGGAAAAAATTCAAAGTCAAATTACTTCAGGTGCGAATTCAATAACAGAACGAGCTGCTATTACTGCATTAAACGGGACTATGAGACCAACAGAAGATATGCAAATGGCGTTCAAAGAACGCAGAGATTATTTGGTTAAGGCATTACGTGAAATTAAAGGAATAAAAATAAACAACCCACCCGGCGCATTTTATGTATTCCCTGATGTGAGTGCTTTTTATGGCAAACAAAACATTCAAACCGCTGAAGAATTATGTATGTACTTGTTGCATAAGGCACAGGTAAGTTGTGTGACGGGTGATGCGTTCGGTGATTCGAAATGCATTCGTATTTCGTATGCGACTTCGTTAGAAAAATTGAAAGAAGCTGTGAGAAGAATTAAAGTGGCATTAGAAGCGTTGGGATAATTGAGTGTTGATTAAGGAATGATATTAATAAATTTAGTCAACAATTTCTATTTCCATAATGAGGTATACCGGCTTTGCGCGTGAGTGATAGTAGCGGAAATCCTCCCGCTGCTTTGAGTGGGAGATTGCAGCGAATAGCACGACCCGATGCTTTGGGAGGGACACGCCCAACTAATTGTTACCGTATTTTAAATGTATTCTTCACATTTCGGAATTCATTATTTAATTTTTCTGTTGAATAGTTTCCACTCCTGTCTCATTATGATTCATCAAATATTTTGCTGTTTTAATCATAGAGAATGAATAGGTCTTCATATTGTTAGCTCGTTCTTTTTCTTCCTGCATATAATTTTTCAAGTCTCCAAATTTATATTTATGCAAATACTCGGAGCCGTTTGTATTATAAATATAAAAGTAATTTTCATCTATACAACCAATCTTATCATCTGATGAGAAAAAGGCATAATCTCTCTTTTCTTTCAACAAATTAATGCCAAGTGTATTGTTCACAAAACGGATATGCAACAAATCCATTACTGTGGGAAATATATCTATCTGTCCACCAAAAGCATTGACAGATAAAGGTTTCAGGATGCTACTATCACTTGTATACATGAGTAAAGGTATATGATGATAGGAAAGTGGTATCTCATATTTCGAATCACCGACTACTGCTCCATGATCTGCTACAAAAATGAACAATGTCTTTTTAAACCAATCTTTGTGAGTACAACGTTCAAAAAAATCCTTGAGCGCCCAATCTGAATATTCTACAATTTGGTCACTCAAATTTTTATTCCGCGGCGTAAATGGGATACCTTCCGGTATTATATACGGAGCATGGTTACTAACCGTCATGAGACTTGCAAAAAAAGGTTTTTGCTTTTGACTGAGTTTGTCTAAGGTATCCACTGCGTATTGAAACATGACATGATCCGGTACACCAAAGGCGCTTTGAATTTTATTTTTGTCATAATAATTTTGAGATATCACCTGCTCTATATGATTCGCCGTCAGAAACATTCCAAGGTTATCAAAAATTTCGCTATGTGTTGTAAAGAACATAGTTGTATAACCTTCAGCTTGCAGCGTTACAGGGAAACCGCTGTATTGCTTGATATCAATTGCACTCATCGGATGTTCGGCAAGGATGGCCGGATACGAATATAGCGTTGAGAAAATTCCGTTATAGGTATGCTTGCCAGCTGAATATATATTTTCAAAACAATACGACTCATTCGCCAAGCTGTCCAAAAATGGGGTTAGTCGGGCTTGGTTTCCAAAATGCCCCATTCGCTCTGCTGACATACTTTCCATAATGACCAATACAATATTTAAATTTAACGAAGCGGCTTCAGATAAAGATTGCCGTGCTATTGGCGAATGATAGGTTTCATTGTTATGAATGTTCAAATATTTTTTCACATTTCGTAAGGCAATATCATCATCGATGAGGTTTAACTTTCTACTTTCCGTAAAGCTTTTGACCAATGTAAAAACCGGATTCAAACCTAGCTGATTGTAAAATGGATGATCACAAAAAAAGGAGTGACTTATTTTAATAGGGCTATCGATTCGTCCTCTCAATGAAAAGAAAACCAGCAAGAGCGAAATCATACTAAATAAAATTCTTGTTGATACAGAAAGCGAAGCAGGGATTTCCTTCCGTTGTGTGCGGATGATTTTCTTTACAATAATAAAATATGTCAGATAGAGAAATATAAACAAGACTGCAAATACCCAATACGATTTCTCTTCTGCTATCATACTTATTATCATTTTGATGTTCGGCGTCCAATTAAAAATAACCGCTGTAAGTCTCGACGCATTGTAATTGAAATAAGGAATATCTACTGCACATATAAAAAAAGCAACAAGCATCAGTGTAACTATGTACACAGACATATATTTATAGATTTTTTCTTTGCTTGGAATAAATGAAAACCCAATAAGCAGTAAGGCCGGTATACAGAGAATATATCCCATAACAACACTATCGAACTGTACTCCTTTCAGCATCGCAGTAATAACTAAACTTCGTTCTTCTTCATTCACATTTATTCCATACAAATGAATGCACAATAAAATAATTCTAAATATTGAAAACCAAGTAATTCCTGTTACATAATACGTCAACACAAATTTGAGATAATATGGAATTTTCATTGACTTCATGAATTGGGCAATTGAGATACAAATTTATAAAAGAAGAGGAGTAATGAGTAATGATGAATGATAAATGAAGAATAATGAATTAAGAATACAAAATGGCCGATCGAATTTCTATCAAATATTTACACTATCCTCGACAAGAAATTTCTAACAGCTTATTATACTATCAAGAAAAAAGGCTCAGATAATTCTGAGCCTTTTTAATGTATGTTGCAAAGGCATTACGCCATTTCTTTCAATTCTTTGATACGTTGTTCTTTATCTTCTTCCATGGTTAATTTATCCTTCTTATCTAAGTCAATTAAAATAGGAGCTGCTACAAAGATGGATGAATAAGTACCTGTAACAACACCAATCATCATGGCAAAGGCAAAACCTCTTGTCACTTCACCACCGAAAATAAATAAAATTAAGAGTGTAATAAATACTGTTAATGAGGTCATGATAGTACGGCTCATGGTATCATTAATCGCTGAATTAATCACTTCAGTTTTTGACAACCCAACTTTCTTACGGAAATATTCTCTGATTCTGTCAAATACAATAACCGTATCATTCATCGAGAAACCAATTACAGTTAGTACAGCTGCAATAAAGTGTTGATCAATTTCTAATGCAAATGGTACCACTCTTCGCAAGAATGAGAATACAGCCAAGGTTACCAATACGTCATGCAATAACGCGACGATAGTACCAACAGCATATTGCCATTTTCTAAATCGGATGAAGATGTAAATTGAAATTAAAAGTAATGACCAAAACGTTGCCCATAATGCACCTTTCTTCAAATCATCAGAAATAGTAGGCAATACAGTTTGTGAACTCATAATATAATCCTTCTTAAACGATTCTTCTGTAACGTCACTTTTAATAAAGCCTCCTTTTTTCAGACCTTCATAAAGTTTTCCTTGTACTTCTTCCTCAATGGTAATAGCCGTTTCTTTAATTTTATATGAGGTGGTAATATTTACCTGATTTGCAGTACCAATTGTTTTCACAATCGGGAACTCATTAAACGAAGGTTTCAACAAGTCGCGTACTTCTGTTGTACTCACGTTTTTATCCATACGAACAGTATAGCTTCTACCTCCTGCAAATTCAACACCATAATCAAACCCATTAAACAAAGACCCGATACCCAATATCAAAACAAAAATAGAAATGATATACGCTTTCTTTCTCCATTCAATAAAGTGAAAATGGAATTTTTGAAACAAGCCCTCAGATAATTTTGTAAAATAGTTAAAGTGTTTACCGCCTTTCATTCTGATATCAGTAATCAAACGTGAAACTAATATACCGCAGAAAAGAGATAATAAAATACCAAGTATTTGTGTAGTTGCAAATCCTAACACAGGACCTAATCCAAAAATAAATAAAATAACGGCGGTCATTAAAATTGTTATGTGACCATCCAATACCGGCGAAAGTGAACGTCTATAACCTTCATTAATGGCATTTTCATGCGTCTTGCCTAATTTTAATTCTTCCTTAATCCGCTCAAAAATGATAACGTTTGTATCAACAGCCATACCAATTGTCAACACCAATCCTGCTATACCTGCAGCTGTTAATGATGCATGCAATGCAGCCAATACACCAACAGTAAATAGCAAATTTAATACCAATGCTATGTTAGCAACCCAACCCGCTGAGTTGTAATAAACCAACATCAAAATAAAAATAACTCCGAAGGCAATTAAGAAAGACATCAAACCACCATTTACTGCATCCTTTCCTAATGTTGGTCCAACCACTTGCTCTTGTACAATTTTTGCCGGCGCAGGGAGTTTACCGGTTTTTAATATATTGGCTAAATCCTGTGCTTCTTCCACTGTAAAACTTCCGGTGATATTCGAACGACCTCCTGCAATTTTTTCGCTTGGTGCCGGTGCTGAATACACTAAATCATCTAATACGATAGCAATTGGCTTACCGACATTATCGCCGGTTAACATTTCCCAAGCTCTTGCACCAATAGGATTCATGGTCATTTGCACATCAGGCTGACCGGTATATTGGTCATAATCCTGACGGGTGTCAATGATATTTTCACCTCCAAGTTTCGGTTCATCAGAACCTGCTCTTTTCTTGATTGAATATAAAATAACTAATTTCCCTTCTTTCGATTTTTCGTTTGTTTCTTTATCCGCATTCCCATAATAAAATTTCAAATCCTTTGGAAAACTATTTTTCACAACATCCAATGCCAAATATTTATTCAATTGGGCTGTATCTTTTATATAAATAAATGAAACACGTGATTCATTCATAACCTCTCCTGTTTTAGGATTTGTTTTTGCTTCAAAGCCACCTAATAAAAACTGACGTAATGGATGTTCCTTTCGTTCCTTGGCTTGCTTTTGTTCAGTACTCATTCCGGCAGTAGATGTATCCTTTGAAGCCGTATCCTTACTTCTCAATGCGTTCAACGAAGTGGTATCAGTTGAAGTTTTTACTTTACTATTCTTAGTGGTATCAGCCTCAGTTGTTTTTAATGAATCAACTCCACTCTTTCCTGCATTGATACCAGCTAAATAATTTTTCAACGCAACGTCAGCATCCAAAATATTTTGAGAAATTATATGAATCGGATACGTTTCCCAAAATTCTAATTTAGCTGTGGCTTGTAAATATTTACGAACTCTTTCAGGAT
>JANNYV010000357.1:0-1541 GCA_031410275.1 Bacteroidota bacterium | reverse complement strand
CCTTGGCAACCGGTTTACTCACCGGAAAATATAATGCCGGCATGCCGAAAGATTCGCGATTGGGCATGAAAGGTTTTGAATGGCTCGCCGATAGATGGTTGGTAAAAGATAAAATCGACAAGGTAAAAAAATTGGCAACATTGGCAAAAGAGTTGAATGTAACATTGCCTCAACTAAGTATCGCTTGGTGTGTGCAAAACCCGAATGTTAGTTCAGTGATATTAGGAGCCACTAAAAAAGAACAATTGGTTGAAACAATGAAATCAATTGAGGTTGTTGCTAAATTAACACCGGAAGTAAATGAGCGAATTGAAAAAATAATGAAGACAAAACCTTTAGTATAAATGTTCGGAATTCAATGTTCGATGTTCGGGGATTTGTCTTAGTTGATGCATATGCCTTTTACTTAGTAATGCAAAAAAATCATATAAGCAATGAGTTAGTGGCAATTTTGCCGAGTGCCCCCATAGACAAGAAATGCAAGAAGAATATATCAAACGAATAAATAAAGTCCTGACATACATTGACGACAATTTGAACACTGAATTGTCGTTGCAAGTAATTTCAAATATTGCTTTTTATTCACCTTTTCATTTACACAGACTTTTTAAAGCAATAACTAACGAAACACTAAATAGCTACATCATACGAAAGCGAATTGAAAGAACGGCAATGATGTTGATACACAATAAGGAATATAGTATTGCTCAAATAGCAGATAAATATGGGTTCAATAATAACACAACATTTTCGAGAACATTCAAAAAAATATATGGACAAAGTCCATCAGAATTTCGCAAATTAAACGTAAACAATTTTAGCAAGATTGGTAAACTGAATAGCAACAATGGTAAACTAAATTTTATAACCGAAGAATATCTTTGCAACATTAATAATCTTAAAAATTGGATAAAAATGAATGCAAAGATTGACATCTTAGAAAGGCAGAAAATGAATTTGGCCTATGTTACACAAATTGGCGTAAACGGAATTGACGACGCCTTTCAGCGAATTCTTAAATGGGCAACATCAAAAGAATTACTTGCTAAGAATGACACAAATGTGTGTAGGGTTTTTCATGACAGCTTTAAAGTAACTGATGCCGACAAAGTAAGAATGAGTATTGGAATTCTTACAAACCAAGAACTGACAGTAGATGGAGAAGTGGGATTGACAGCAATTGAACCAGGGAAACATATTATTGGACATTTTAGTATTGAACCGAAAGAATTTGAAAAAGCTTGGGACAGTTTATTTATTTGGATGAACGAGAATGGCTACAAAAAGGCAGACAGGTATCCGTTTGAAATTTATCATAACAACTTCAATGAACATCCAGAGAAGAAATGCATTGTAGATTTAGTTATTCCAATTGAATAACAAAAAGACGTTGGGCGTGTCCCTCACAAGCATCGGATCTCCCCTGACGCTTTAGCTATCGTGTACTCACTTTTATGGTAGTAACTTAGCGGCATTCAAATACTAGATTTCAGTCATGTGGTTCGGAATTCCCGCTTAATAGCTAGAGGTTCCAACATATG
>JANNYV010000356.1:0-9945 GCA_031410275.1 Bacteroidota bacterium | reverse complement strand
GTTACTTGAGCCTGAAAAGTTTATGTTGGAGAAGTCTTCTAAAATAGCGGAGGACGAATTATACAGCTATTATTGTTTTGATCCATCTACGTATTTATATTCTTTTAGAGATTCTCTACTTCGAAATTTTACTGTTCTCATGCAACAACGTTTTGAAATGACAGAAAGACTAAAACAGGATGGAATGATTGTTGAGAAATATTTTTCGACACCAAGAAAAAATGTGATAACTGATAAGGAAGAAGACAAAATTATTTTTGAAGGGAAGTTTAGAAAGGCTTCAATGCATCAACGAATGGAGTTCTCAATTTGGACCAAAGCAGATTATAAAACAGATGGGAGTCCATGGGTTCTTTTTTCCTCGGCAGATTCTACAGGAAGCTTGGTAGATGAACAATCATACTGCAGCGCTCATGCAACCGATTATCAAAATGGATTTTTGCGGGTAAATTTTGTATTTGAAATAAAAGACACGAATCATATAATTACTATCAAATTGAGGTCAGGAAAAAATCATTTATTTGAACGTATGGTTATAAAGCCTGAAGGGTGCGATTTGTTTGATTCTATTCAGCAAGTAAAATATTACAACAACTATATTCTAGAATCTCAACCTAATTAATAGCAGTTATGAAACAACCGATTACCATATCCGTCTGTATAATATTGATAGCAATATTACTTTTGATGAGTTGTGACCCCGGTCATTCCGGTAACTCCTATGTGCGTAATGAGTCCTCTTATTCCTTGAAATTGAAATACAAAACATATCAGAAAAATGATACCATTATAATTATTCCACCTTATACTGTGCTAAATATTCTTCATTTTGGTGGATTAGGTTCAGGTCAGGATTTTGACTGTTGCCCTTGCGAATTACCTGAAATAAGTTTGAGCGTTTCAGATTCTTCGAAGACAATCGTGAAGAATATTGATGAGCATAAAAATTGGGTGTTGGCGAACCCGAATCACAGACGATTTGAGAATGAAGAAATCATTTGTGATTTTGTGATTGAAGATACTGACATTCAATAATTAAAAAGAAATGGATTAGAAACTAAATACTCATGAACTAATTCTATTTTGCCAAGTAATAAAAATACAAATTGAAATCACTCATCACCTATATCCTATTAACTATTTCACTCATTGTGTTTAGCTTTTTGTATTATCCAAAATATAAACAAGGTGGTACCGAAGCGACAATTAGTTGGGATGTGAGCGGTTATTATTGGTATCTCCCTTCACTCTTTATTTATAAAGATTTACAGGGCTTGCATTTTTCAGACAGCATTCGCAATGCTTATGGTTGCTCGCCCGATAATCAGCAAATCACATTTTTGCCCGATGGAAAAAAGGTATTGAAATACTCGAGTGGCATGGCCTTAAATTATTTACCTTTCTTTTTACTAGCGCATGCTGTTGCAAAAATATTCGGCTTTCCGGCAGATGGATTTTCAACACCTTATCAGCTAGCCATCCATTTCGGAGCTTTGTTTATGTTTATGCTTGGCTTATGGTATCTGCGAAAATTATTGTTAGAATACTTTAAGGATAGTACTGTGGCCTGGATTTTATTTTTTTTAGTAACCGGTACAAATTACTTAAACTATGCCGGCATCGATGTGGGCATGTCGCATACTTGGTTGTTTACATGGTATTGTTTGTTATTGTATCAAACCAATCTATTTTATAAAAAACCCGTGTATAGAAACGCGATGTTTATCGGTTTTATTTTGGGCATTATGGCACTCACACGACCAACTGAAATGATCGCCATCATTATACCTGTATGTTGGGGAGTAAATATTTTAAGTTTCAAATCAGTGACGGAACGCTCCCGTTTTATTAAACTCCATTTCAGTAAATATGTTGCAGCTGTTTGCATGATGATATTAATTGGAAGTATTCAATTGATATATTGGAAATATGTGACCCGACATTGGATGGTATATAGTTACGGCGATCAGGAATTTACCTGGAAGCATCCACATTTTTATGATTATATCATGAGCTTCAGATGCGGATGGTTATTGTATTGCCCCATGATGATATTGCCTTATCTAGGCTTTCTATTTTTATATAAACAAAAAGAACTCTTTTGGACATTAGCCGGATTTTCTTTTTGTTATTTATGGATTGTTTGCGCATGGGATATTTGGTGGTATGGTGGCAGAGCTATGATACAAGGTTATGCAGCGCTTATGTTTCCTTTTGCTGCGCTCATCGAATTTGCCAATAAGCGAATCTTGACAAGAATACTTTTTTTCGCTGTTGCTTTTTTCTTTGTGTATTTAAATGTTTGGTGGGTGCATGGCGTTCATCGCGGAGGTATTGTGTATGCAAGTGATATGAGCGAAGCCTATTACAGAAAAGTTGTTGGACGATGGTATATTAAAGAACAAGAGCGTAAATTGTTAGATGTAGATGAAGATTTTACCGGAGTCAAAAAAAATATTGATACCTTATTCAATTATCATTTCAATTCGAATGAAAAGTATGAAGTAATAATTGATGAAGTGAATTGCCTTTTGCTAGAAAAAAATACGGCGCTTGAAAAAGATTATATCATCAAAAATAAATCGCCTGAAAATAATTGGGTAAGAGCTTCAGCCGATATGCATTGTCTGCAAAATAATTGGGACAATATTCGGATGACACGTTTTGGTATGCGATTTTTTAAAGGCAATGCCTGTGTAAAAGAAAACAGTATATTATTAGACAGGTTATTTTACAAAGAACCTATTCAACGTATTTATGTAGATGCACATCTTCAAGCGGCAAAGTATGATAGTATTCAGCTTTTTTTTCTGAATCCGAAAGAGGCTCAGGGCTCATTTGCAATTAGTAATTTAGTAGTAGAATCGTTCAATTGAGCCATAGTTTTTTTCTAAGTTCTAACTACTAAATACTTTCTTCATTATATTTGCCCAAATGTACTTCTTTTGAAAACCATTCTTGACCCACATAAGTTCAATGTCGTCATAGAACGTCTCTCTCATCAATTAATTGAAAATCATACCGATTTCTCCAACACGGTGCTTATTGGTATTCAACCGCGTGGAGTTTATTTGTCAAATCGTGTAGTATCTTATTTGAGTGGCTTAGTAAAAACCAAGCTTCAATATGGCAAGTTAGATATTACTTTTTACAGAGATGATTTTAATAAAGGTGGAGAATTACATGTACCCAATAAAACTGAAATTGATTTTTCAATCGAAAATAAAAAGGTGGTATTAATAGATGATGTTTTGTTTACAGGGCGAACCATCAGAAGTGCAATGGATGCCATCTTAGATTTTGGCAGGCCTCAGAAAATAGAATTGATGACATTGATTGACAGAAAGTACAGCAGGGAATTACCAATACAAGCAGATTATGTTGGCATCATGATTGATTCTATTGTAAGCCAAAAAGTGAAAGTATTTTGGAAAGAAAAAGATGGTAAGGATGAAGTTGTTTTGTTGAATGGATGAGCGAGTTGTAAGTTGAGAGTGTATTAAAAGTATACTAAGATAGAAAGAATGGAAATAAAATCATATAGAGACTTGGTTGTTTGGCAGAAGGCCAAAGAATTGGCAGTTGTGATTTATAAGATCACTAAAGGTTTCCCAAAGGAAGAAATTTTTGGGATAACTAATCAGATTAGAAGAGCGGGAGTCTCAATTTCAAATAATATAGCAGAAGGTGCAGGTCGCCAATATAAAAAAGATACATTGCAATTTCTGTTTGTTTCGAACGGATCATTAAATGAAGTTGAAAATATGCTACAAATCGCAAACGCATTAGGATTTCTTACTGAAAATGAAACAGATGAAATATTGAAGAATACTGAAGAAGTTAGGCGACTATTAAAGGGTTTTATAAAATACTATCAAGATGCTAAACAACTCAAATAATACTTAGTTCAAATATTTTATACATTACTCTCAACTCTCAACTTACAACTCTCAACTAAAAAAATGTCATTAAGCACTAAACATTTACTCGGAATAAAAAACCTGAACAAGGCTGATATTGAATTGATTTTTCAGACGGCAGACAATTTCAAAGAAGTGCTAAAAAGGCCTATCAAAAAAGTGCCGGCACTTAGAGATACTACGATTGTGAATTTATTTTATGAAAATTCTACACGTACCAGAATTTCATTTGAGTTGGCCGAAAAACGCTTGGGCGCAGATACTATTAATTTTGCCACTAGTAGTTCGAGTGTTTCAAAAGGAGAAACATTAATTGATACTGCACAAAATATTTTATCGATGAAAGTTGATATGGTGGTGATGCGTCATAGCGCAAGCGGGGCGCCACACTTTTTAGCCAATCATATCAATGCCGCTATTATCAATGCCGGTGACGGAACCAATGAACATCCTACACAAGCCTTGTTGGATGCATATTCAATTAGAGAAAAACATAAAAGCCTGAAAGGAAAAAAGGTGGCAATTATTGGCGACATCATGCACTCGCGTGTGGCGCTTTCAAATATTTATTGCCTCAAAAAAATGGGAGCAGAGGTTACAGTTGCCGGTCCACCAACACTCATTCCTAAACATATTGATGCACTTGGCGTAAATGTGACCTATAATCTGAAAGAAGCACTTGAATGGTGTGATGTGGCAAATATTTTAAGAATACAACTCGAGCGGCAAAGTATGCCATTATTTTCTTCATTACGGGAATACGCCCTGTTTTATGGAGTGAATAAAACACTATTAGATTCCCTTAAAAAAGATATTACCATCATGCATCCCGGCCCTATCAACCGAGGCGTAGAGCTTAGCTCTGATGCGGCTGACAGTCATCATTCCATTATTTTACAACAGGTCGAAAATGGTGTAGCCATTCGAATGGCTGTGTTGTATTTATTGTCGGGGAAAGACTAAATGTGAAATTTGAAAATGAGTGAATTCGAAAATTTGAAAATGGGGGGGCTGGCAATCCTCTCTATCTATCTCCTTTAGGAGTTGCCAAATTAACAAATTCAGTGGGCTTGTCACAATCTCCTGACGCAAATCCTTTAAGTAGTTCTATTTTACTATATTTGCTCCCATTCAAAAAATAAAAATAAAGAGTGTCCATCTTATTGAATGTAGGATGTTTGCATTCATTTTCAAATTCATTCATTTTCAAATTCTCAAATTAAATGGGCTTATTCGACAAACTTTTCAAACGAAACAAAGAACAGGAAGTTGCCAAGGAAACTTTAGATAAAGGATTAGAAAAAACGAAAGAAAGTTTTTTTTCAAAAATTACCAAAGCGGTTGCAGGAAAATCCGTAGTTGATGCTGATGTATTAGATTCTGTAGAAGATGCACTTATTATGGCAGATGTTGGTGTAACAACGACTGTAGAAATCATAAAACGAATTGAAGACAGGGTATCAAAAGATAAATATTTAGGCACTTCAGAACTCAATAGAATTCTACAAGAAGAAATGGCAAATATTTTGGCTGATGCACCTTCACAGGAATATCAAAATTTTGATTTGCCTTCAGATAAAAAGCCTTATGTCATACTTGTGGTCGGTGTAAACGGAGTTGGCAAAACAACAACCATTGGCAAACTTGCCTATAATTTTAAACGAACAGGGAAAGATGTGTTGCTCGGAGCTGCTGATACATTTAGAGCCGCCGCTGTTAATCAACTCACGATTTGGAGTGAACGTGTTGGTGTAGCCATAGTAAAAAAGGAACAAGGTAGCGACCCGGCCTCTGTTGCATTTGATACCATGAACAGCGGTGTAGCTAAAGGAAGTGATGTTATTATAATAGACACTGCAGGCCGTTTGCACAACAAAGCTTATTTGATGGATGAACTGAATAAAATAAAACGGGTCATTCAAAAAGTAATTCCTGATGCACCGCATGAAGTATTGTTGGTGCTTGATGGAAGTACAGGACAAAACGCATTAGAGCAAGCAAAGCAGTTTACGCAAACCACTGATGTGACTTCATTGGCCATTACTAAATTAGATGGTACTGCCAAAGGCGGTGTGGTATTGGCTATTGCGCATCAGTTTAAAATTCCGGTGAAATATGTTGGTGTCGGCGAGAAGTTGGAAGACTTGCAAGTGTTTAATAAATATGAATTTGTAGATAGTTTGTTTTCCTTGAAGAATTAGAATTTATTCGACAGGAATTTCTATTTTATGCGTACAGTTTGTAAACTATATTTGCAGCGTGAAGCCAATTACCAAATTTAGTCAGTTAGATTTAACCAAACGATATTCGTATGCCGACTATCTGACATGGCAATTTCAGGAACGTGTAGAATTGATAAAGGGGTGGATATTGAAAATGAGTCCGGCGCCGAGTATGCATCATCAATCGTCTTCTACAACCATTCAGGGAGAAATGTATAGCTACTTTAAAAAATCTTCTTGCCGTTTATTTGTTGCTCCATTTGATGTTCGTCTTCTTGATAAGCGAAAGTCAAAAGAGGATAGGAAGGTGTATACGGTTGTACAGCCCGATATTTGTGTGATATGTGATGAACAAAAATTGGATGAACGAGGTTGTATTGGTGCGCCGGATTTGATCGTTGAAATTGTCAGTCCTGGGAATTCAAAACGGGAAATGAAAACAAAGTATGACCTATATGAGGAAAACAGTGTACGTGAATATTGGATAGCGAATCCGCTTGAAAAAAATATTATGCTGTATGTATTGAAAGCAAAGAAATACCAACTGAAGAAAATTTTCTTTGATGATGAAACAATTGAAAGTGCTATTTTTAAGGGGTTGAAGATTGAGTTGAAGGATGTATTTAAATAAGAGTATTAAATTAATTAAAAAGTAATCTATGACAGCGACACTAATTAGGCAGCAGCTTCATAACTATTTGGAAACTGCAAATGAAAAAAAAATTAAAGCCATTTTTACAATGGTTGAAGACGAAATAAAAACTGATAAAACAATTTGGACCAAAGAGTTTAAATCAGAAATGACCAAACGATTTGATGATTATAAAAATGATACAGTGAAAATGATTACTCAAAAGGAGAGTAAAAAGAGAATTGACAATTTGCTAAAAACACTTAAAAGAATATAGAGGTGTATTTATATATTTTTCAACCGAAAGCGCAAATGGAATATGAAGATTCAATTATTTGGTATGCGAAAAGAAGTATTGTCGCTGCAGAAAATTTTATTAAGGAGATAGATGTAACACTTGAAAAAATTTGCTCTTTCCCTTTAAGGTGGAAAAATGATTTTCTGATATTTTACGAATTTAACTTAAAGAAATATCCATTTACCATTATGTATTCAATTGATGAAGTTCGTAAAATTGTAATAGTAATGAGTATATTTCACCAAAAAAGAAATCCAACTAAAAAACATAAATAAATCATATTGAAATCAAAAAAACTACATCGCGACATCGTCAATATTACCACCTTAGGGTGTAGTAAAAATATGGTAGATAGTGAAGTGTTGAGCGGGCAACTATTGGCGAATGGTATTGATGTGAAACACGAAAGTGTAAAACCGGATTATAATATTTCTATCATTAATACTTGTGGCTTTATCGATAAAGCAAAAGAAGAAAGTATTAATACCATCCTCGAGCATGTTGCACTAAAAGAAGAAGGGCATCTCGAAAAAGTATATGTAACAGGTTGCCTCAGTGAACGATACAAAGGAGATTTGGCTTCTGAAATTCCGGGCGTTGATGCGTGGTTCGGCACCATGGAATTACCTAATATTCTCAAAGTTTTTAACGCAGATTATAAAACTGAATTAGTGGGCGAACGACTGTTAAGTACGCCATCTCATTACGCCTATTTAAAAATATCTGAAGGATGTAATCGCACTTGTTCGTTTTGTGCCATTCCATTGATGAGGGGAAAACATGTTTCGAAAACCATTGAAGACATTATCACAGAAGCAACCTTGTTAGCCCAAAAAGGAGTGAAAGAAATTATGCTCATTGCACAGGAGTTGACATATTACGGATTAGATATTTACAAAGAACGTGCGCTCGCCAAATTATTAAATGCGTTGTGTGAAGTTGAAGGAATTGAATGGATACGACTACATTATGCTTACCCTCATAAATTCCCGATGGAGATTATCGATGTCATAAAATCACAACCTAAGATTTGTAATTATCTCGACATGCCATTGCAACATATTTCTGATAAAATGTTGACGGCAATGAAACGTCAGATTACACGCAAAGAAATTCTTGATTTAATAAAAAACATTCGCAAAGTCCTTCCTGAAATTTGTATTCGAACCACATTAATTGCCGGATTTCCGGGCGAGACCGAAGAAGACATTGAAGATGTAAAAGCATTTTTAGAAGAAGTTCGTTTCGACAGAGTCGGCGTGTTTACATACTCGCACGAAGATGGCACATCGGCCTTTGCATTGGATGATCATCTTTCTGATGAAATAAAAGAAGAACGTGCGCAGGAAATTATGGCGGTACAACAAGATATTTCGTTAGCGAAGAATGAAGAAAAAGTGGGACAAATATTCAAGGTGATTATCGACAAAAAAGAATCTGGCAGATACTTGGGTCGAACCGAATTTGATAGTGTTGAAGTCGACAATGAAGTAATCATCAATACCAAAAAGAAATTACAACCCGGAGATTTTGTGCAAGTGAAAATTACAAAAGCATATGATTATGATTTGGAAGGGGAATTGATTTGAGGTGAAGAGAATTTGAAAATTTGAGAATTTGAAAATGCATGCCGAATTCCACTCTCAACTTACAACTCTCCACTTACAACTAATAGTGCAGTAACCCAATAACTCATTAACTCGTAACCCTCTAACCCCTTAACCCGCAACAATAAAACCCCATGACACTCGAAGAACAACGTTACCCGATCGGACACTGCAATTATCATGAGCAGTATACACCGGAACTACTACAAGAATTCAAGCTCGCCATTGAAACATTTCCTGCGCGATTAGAGCAAGCTGTTCAGCTTTTAGATGAGTATCAACTACAACTTCGTTATCGCGAAGGTGGTTGGACCATCAATCAGGTGATACATCATTGTGCAGACAGTCATATGAATGCCGTGATACGAATTAAGTTAGCACTCTCAGAACAAAGCCCGAGTATCAATCCATACCAGGAAGATTTGTGGGCAGAGATGGCAGATTATACTTTGCCGTTTAATAATTCTGTTACCCTGCTTTTTGCTATTCACCGTAAGCTGATTAAAATTCTTGATTCATTGAGTGAAGAGCAATTGAACAGAACTTATTTTCATTCGCAATACAAACGTACATTCTCAGTTAAAGATGTGATGTGTTTGTATGCATGGCATGGCAATCATCATTTGGCACATATTCGGAATGCGATGAATGCAGAAGTAAGTGAGTGACAGTAAGCAATAGGCAGTCAGTAGCATCACTACTAATCAACAACTCTCAACCTGCAATCTTCAATCAATAACTCAAAAATATGAAACACATCACAATCCTTATCGCACTTTCCTTGCTTCTTTCCTGCTCTACGAATAAAGTAACGGAGGTAAAAGTTACGAATGAAAATGATTACCCGATAGCGGTAACTATTAAAGCAAATAATAGTAAACAAACATTCAGCGGAATAAAACCACATGCTGAATTTACCGGTGTTTTTGATTGGACAAATATTGAGAAGAAGGAAGGGCAATGGATCTTCTTTATTAAGAATGAAAAAACAGGAGGCAGTGATTCATTTTTGCATGGCTATTTTACCAATGGAGAACTCAACAGCTTTGCTGAACTTATTTGCAACGGGAGTCAATTGAAAGTAAAAATAAGTGAGTGAGTTGAAATGAGGAATTAGAAATTAGAAATTAGAAATGAAGAATGATGAATGAGAAATGACGAGGTATAAATTCCAACGAAATCTTTAAAAAATTATATTATTTTCGCATTCTAATCTTTTAATCATTTGTGTTCAATTTATCTTGTGAGTATTTACTCCCCGACATCG
>JANNYV010000355.1:0-5720 GCA_031410275.1 Bacteroidota bacterium | reverse complement strand
TCATTATGGCGAAATAGATGATGCAACCTTAGACACATTTTACAAAAACGGAACAAAACTATCGGCTCATCCATCTGCAAATTCATTTACAAATATTCCCTTTGCATTAGGTTCGCTAGGTCATGGATTTCCGATTGCATGCGGCATCGCACAGGCCAATCAATTATTAAAGAACGATGATTATGTATATGTTGTGATGTCGGACGGTGATACAAATGAAGGCACCACTTGGGAAGCTGCTCATTATGCAGTTGCAAAGAAATTAAGGAATTTAATTGTCGTGATTGATAAAAATAATTTACAAGGCTTTGGTCATACAAAAGATATATTGGGTGACACAGCCAACCCCGATGTTTGGCGTCATATTGGTTTTGACGTGATTGAAGAGGATGGACACAATGTTGAACAATTGATTACTCGCATACAAACATTAAAAGCATCATCAGATAAACCAAAATTAATTATTGCGAATACCATAAAAGGGAAAGGTGTAGATTATATGGAGAATAAAATGGAATGGCATTATTTGCCCATGAATGAAGAACAATATCAGAACGCATTACATTCAGTTTCAACAAGTAGCCATGCGTAAAGAATTTTCAAGTATTATAGCACAGACCGTTAAAGCAAATGAAAGCACTGTTTTCATGACCGGCGATTTAGGATACAATGCCTTAGAACCCGTGATGGAAGCAGCAGGTGAACGTTTCATTAATGCGGGCGTGGCCGAACAAAATATGGTGGGTGTTGCAGCAGGCCTAGCCTATAAAGGGTTCGAAGTATTCACCTATAGTATTGCACCATTTGCTATTTACCGTTGTTTTGAACAAATAAAAATTGATGTCTGCATTCATCAGTTACCTGTTTACATTGTAGGCAACGGCGGCGGATATGGGTATGGTATCATGGGCGCCACACATCATGCGATAGAGGATATTGCCAGCGTTAGTTCATTGCCTAATATGACTTGTTGGATTCCTGCTTTTGTAGAAGATGTAGCATTTTGTTTACAGCAAATCACTGCAATAAAAAAACCGGCTTACTTGCGACTAGGTTTAGGAAAATCATATCCAACTCCGGTTTCCATTTCAACAATTAATAAAGTCATTACATCAGATGCACCAACAATTACCATCATTGCACTTGGTCCTATTGTGCACAATGCACTTGAAGCGATTGCGGGAATCAATACGGTTGATGTATTTACTATACTGAGTATTCCTTTATTAGAACTGAGTGATGAATTAAAAGCTAGTATACAAACTACAAGAAAAATTATTGTCATAGAAGAACATGTCGAACGTGGCGGACTTGCTGAACATGTGTTATCAAGGCTCGCGAAAGATTCATTGTTCCCTGAAGTATTTGTGAGTATGCATGCAAAAGGCTATCCTAGTAAATTATATGGGAATCAATCGTTTCATCAAACTGAAAGTGGATTGGATGTTGAGAGTATTAAAAACCAAATTACAATGCTGAGCTGATGGATACAGATATACTTCAACAAAAAATTTTAGGATTAAAAGGCCCCATTTATATTTTTGGCGCCAGTGGTTTTATCGGCGCTAATTTGCTTCATACTATATTGAAATATCGAAACGATTGTTTTGCCATCACACATAACCCGCGTTCGACTTGGCGATTAAAATTATTAGAAATTCCCGCTTCACAAATTTTATATTGCGATATCAATTATAAACGTTCTGTTGAAACTATTTTTGAACTGCACCGTCCAAAAACAATTTTCAATTTGTCGGCCTATGGCGCCTATAGTAAGCAAGACAAAACAAATCTTATTTACGAAACCAATGTCATTGGCACTTTAAATATCTTAGAATTATGTAACGATATTGCCGCTTATATTCATGCCGGAAGCAGTTCAGAATATGGATTAAATTGTACCAACCCAAAAGAAGATGATGCATTAATACCCAACAGTCATTACTCAATTTCAAAAGTATCGACAGCTTACATGCTCGATTATTTTGCGAAGTATCATCATGTTCCTTGTTTAAATTTACGTTTATATTCTATTTACGGCGCATGGGAAGAGCCCGACAGATTAATGCCGAAGATTGTTGAACAAGCGTTACGAAATACGTATCCGCCTTTGGTTGCTCCTCAAACCTCAAGAGATTTTGTGTATATCGATGATTGCGTAGAAGCCTTTTTGGATGCGGCTATGCATGTGAATAAAGAAATTTCCGGGAATTCGATTAATATCGGTAGCGGTCAGAAAACGACGTTACAGGATTTAACGGCTTGTGTGAAAAAAGTTTTTGCGATTGATAAAGGCCCTGTTTGGGGGACCATGTCGAACCGGACCTGGGATACAAAAGATTGGTATGGAAATTATGAGAAAGCGAAGCAACTCATTCATTGGGAACCCAAAACAAGTCTAGAAGAAGGCTTAAAAAAATATGCCGCTTGGCAACAACAAAATAATTATCAAGAGCGAATTTTGCCGGCCTTTTTGATTCCGCAAACCTTTACAAAAATCAGTCCGATTATTGCATGTTACAAAGATGCACAAGCCATTCCATTTATGTATGAGCGATTGGTGAAAGTATTTAATGAAATGGGTTGCAATTATGAAATCATTTTTGTGAATGACAATTCACCTGATAATACTGAACAGGTATTGCAAGACTTATGTGCCAATGATGCGAATGTTATCGCCATTAAACATTCACGAAATTTTGGTTCACAGGCAGCCTTTGTCAGCGGTATGGAAATTGCAACAGGCGTAGTGGTTGTTTTAATGGATGGAGATTTGCAAGACCCACCGGAATTGATTAAGCTATTTTTTGAACAAGGGCAACAAGGATATCAGGTAGTGTATGGTCGACGAATAAAACGCGAAGCTTCGTGGTATATGAATATGGCTTATAAAACATTTTATAAAATATTTCGTAAAATGTCGAGTATAAATATCCCACAAGATGCCGGTGATTTTTCGATGATCGATAAAAAAGTCGTGGAGCATTTAGTAGAACTTCCGGAGAAAGAACAATTCTTACGAGGGCTGCGAGCATGGGTTGGATTTAAACAAACCGGTGTAGATTATGTGAGACCCGAACGTATGTTTGGTACCAGCACCAACAACTTACTTAAAAATATATGGTGGGCAAAAAAAGGAATATTTTCATTCAGTTATTTGCCTTTAGAAATCATGAGTTATATGGGATTGTTTTTAACCTTTACATCATTTCTCGCTATCATCATTCAGGTGATTGCTAAAATATTTTATCCTGATATTCCGCATGGCATTTCAACCATTATTGTTTTGGTCTTATTTTTTGGAGGAATTCAGTTGCTTGCCGTTTCCATTATCGGGGAATACTTATCAAAGGTTTTAGATGAAACAAAAGCAAGACCGAAATTTATTCGTGACAAGGTTATTATGAAAGGCCGGACAATTGAATCGAACAGTGAATTAAAAAATATGTTGAATAAAAATTAATTTAAAAATATGGCTTCAGAAAAAGATGAGAGAGGCTTTAATCAGAGCTTTAAAAAAACAAATGCATCAGTTATTCGTTTGGAACGGCGCTTTGATTATATGATTAATCAAATGGATTCAACCAAATTTAATAACACAAATACAAATGTGTTAGAGATAGGATGTGCCGAAGGTGAAGGCATTGATTACTTGGTAAAAAAAACAGGCGTCAATGGTTTGGGAATTGATTTATCTAAAAAATTTATTGATACAGCAAATGCGAAATATAAAAAGGCAAACCTGAATTATGAAGTTGCCAACTTTAATTTACAAGAATCTTTCGGTGGCAATATGGCTTATGGCAAATTTGATTATGTAATTGGCAATGGAATTTTGCACCATCTCTATTATCATTTAGATAATTCGCTTCTCAATTTGCACAAACTTTTAAAACCGAATGGAAAAATAATTTTTATAGAGCCCAATATTTACAACCCTTATGTGGCTTTGATATTCAATATTCCTTACCTGAGAAAAAAAACATTTTTAGAACCTGATGAAATGGCGTTTTCAGCACGCTTTATAAAAGGAAAATTAATAAAGGCGAATTTTTCATCGGTACATACAGAAATAAAAGATTTCTTGTTACCGAATGTGCCTGACAATCTCATTCAACCGGTGATCAAACTCGGCAATGTTTTAGAGAAAACACCATTGACCCTCATTGCCCAATCTATTTTTATTACGGCTGTGAAATAGCAGATCCCATTTTCTTTGTATTCATTTTATGAAACAAAAAAAGCAACCCAACTAATAAGATCAAACCAATGATTGATAGCAATATTCCTTTCTGCATATAAATATGATGAAATTGCAATTCGATCGTATTCATTCCAATGTTTAGCGGAATACCCATCATACCCGAGGCTACAATAACAGGCTCTATATGGGAACCATTTAAGGTAATTTTCCAACCTTTATCATAGGGGATTGAGAGATATAATAGTTTTGGTTGGGTTACATTTATTTTTCCTTTAATATCGGTTTGCGCAAATGACTCCATTGTCATTGTGTCCATCCTCAGTTTGCGAACAAGTGAATCGTAAATTGGGAAAGTAAAATTCCTCTCGTCTAAAGTATCTGCCAAATTAAACGTTTTATAAGTATTCATTTTACCTCCCATTTCATCATCAATCATAAAGGCTTTTAGTGTGACAAAATCTTTTTGAAAAGGTGACATTCTTTTAAAGTCAGTATTTTTTACATAGGTGTCATAACAAAACCCTAGTGGCAACCTATATTTATTCCGCAACACTTTTACATCACCAAATTGTGCAATTGAATCAAACACCGCTTTATAAATTGGGTTGGTATATTCTTTGATAAGCAAATAATCAACTGAGTTGACGGATTCTAAAATGACGTGGTTAATTAATCCATTCACCCATCTCGCTTCAAATTCATTATTAGGGTTGATGACACCATACTCTTTTAAATATTTTACAGTACTGTTTTGTGTAAAACCATTATATGATGAAGTACCAAAATAATCTTGTATCAATCCGTCATTTAAACTTCCATGCATGGCCGGTGATGAATAATAATTTTTATCCACTCTGTGAAATCCCGGATCACTTTTATTAATATATTTTACAGCTTCAACACTATAATCGTTATAACCAACCTTTGCACTCAACTCACTGCTATTGACAATATCTCTGTTATTGACAGAAGTAAATGAAAAATAGCAAAGCTCTAATGCAGTAACAGCTAAAAATGCGAGCATAATTGTATTCAAATTTTTCGCCTTTGAGAACATATAAATCAATCCGGCATTGATTAAGATAAACAATTTTGCAAACATGCTGATACTCCCATTAATAATACTTTCATCTTCGGAATAAGGATATAATAATAAAATATAAAGAATGACCACAGTCACTCCTAAAACAATCAGATTTACTTTCCTGTTTTTAATAATATGATGTAATGCCATCGCACTGAATATGAGCAAAGTCAGCGAAACAAAAAATGAATACGAACGATAATAATCACCTGAAAATAACCATAATGCCCTCCTGAAATAAGGAAATATAATGGGAGTGAACCAAAGAGCAGCAAATGCAAGAAAAGCGATTCGTTGCTTCTTTGTCAGAAATACAAATAACTGCGGTAATAATAATAATGACGCAATGCCACAATAAAACATAGGCGCTTCAAGAGTATTACTCCAGCCTTTAAAATCATTGCCTGTGCCAAGAATATCACTGCTGAAAAG
>JANNYV010000354.1:0-1698 GCA_031410275.1 Bacteroidota bacterium | reverse complement strand
CATTAATGCAAAAATTATTTAATTGATTTCCGATAGCTGAATAAGCGTTTCCATCCCAGGTCGCAACATCTGCTGTGGCATTTCCACCTGCAACTGTAAATCCTCCTCCTATATACAACAAACTATCATGGATAATTAAAGCACCAACTGGTCCATTCGTACCTGTCCCGACTCCTGTTAGTGAAACACCATCCCACTTATTAATCTCATCCGGAAAATTGAAATTCAATTTACCGATATAAAGCAGTCCTTTATATTCAACCATGGTTAATGCAGGTGCATTTAATCCCGAACCAACGGCTGACCATACCTGAGCCGAAGTTTTCTTAGTTCCAAATAAAATTATTGATGTAATGACGAATAAAATAAGAATAGAAATTTTCATGATTTAGAATTTTAAGTTTCAAAGCTAAATCACATTCAAAATATTACATGCTTAACTATTCTTAATGCATACTTAACAATTGTTAATTAATATAAAATTGTGAAATTAAAATACAATTCTGTTTAGTATCCTAACTCGACATTTTATTTGATTTTTGTCTGGGATAGAAAATCCCCAATTATAAAATGCAGGATTATAAATCCTACACAACGTATTTATAAAATGCAAGATTATAAATCCTGAACTGCGTGGTATATCTTCCTTGTCGATTCAGTCCTGTTTGAAATAATAGATTTTTCTTTGCGGCCTGTGCGAGCTTTGCGCGGTTTTATTAATCGCGCAGAGTATTTATGTATTGAACTCCAATACGACAAACGATGAACTTTTTATATTTGTAAAAAGAAAGCTGCTGTAAAAAGCAAGTAATCGTATTGCGAAACTAGTATGTTATATCTGTCGCAGAGTTTGATTCCTGAGTATGTTGTATACGACCATTTTGGTGACAACCGGTTTTTTTCGTGTTGATCCCGTTCAGTAGATTAATTATGGGTATACCTCAGGGCTTTTTCCCAGCAGTTTTATAAAAATGTAAAGCAATGAAACAAAAGTACAAAGATTGTGCTGCTATAGATATTGGCAGCCGAAAAATTTTCGTCGCCATTCTTGGTAAAGATGGCTTTAAAACCTACGATGCAACTACAGTTGATTTTCATTTAGTTGCTGATGATTTATTACAAGCTGGTGTAAAAGAAGTTGCCATGGAAGCTACTGGAGTTTATTGGATGGGCTTGTATGACATTCTGGAACAGCGGGGGCTTCATTCCATCTTAGTGAAAGCCGGAGATGCTAAGCAACTTCCTGGACGGGATAAAACTGATGGAGAAGATTGTCAATGGTTATGTGAGTTGTTTAGTAAAGGACTCTTGCGCAACAGTGTGATTCCGCAAGCAAATATTCGAGAGTTGAGACAATACATCCGTTTACGTCAGGATCATATTGACATGGCCGCTCAACATAAGCAACACATTCAAAAAAATTTAATTATGATGAATCTGCGATTACCAGAAACCATTTCTGATATCACAGGAGTTAGCGGACGTAAATTAATTGAATCCATTTTAAAAGGAGAAAGAGAGCCAGAAAAATTAATTCAACTGTGTCATACTAGTATTTTAAAGAAGAAAGAAAAATTATTAAAATCGCTTCAGGGTATATATAAGACTGAATATTTATTTGGTTTGGAACAAGCCTATGAGGGATGGTTATTTTATCAGCAACAAATTGTGGCTTGTGATAAAAAAATTAATGAATGG
>JANNYV010000353.1:0-1644 GCA_031410275.1 Bacteroidota bacterium | reverse complement strand
TGCTTTTGGTATGCCATTATAATTATCTCCGTAGGTGATACCTGTATATACATCACCAGCATTGGCCGTCAGCGCATAAAAACGAATAGATGTTCCTTCCTTACCAGAAGCAAAGGATAATATTTTTTCGCCTGCCGGAATGCCTGTACTGGCGAGCATCGAAAAACTTGTTCCACTATTTGTACTTCGCAACACACCATCTATCATACCTACATAAATGGTTGTCCCATCCCAAAGTACATCGGTAATATGATCGCCTGCACCTGAACTGACCGCCGTATGCACCAAATTAAATGTAGCTCCACCATCTGAAGAAAAATAAGTTTCGCTGTAATAACTCATGATGACACGATTCGGGTTTGTATAATCGGCATCCAAAAAAAACACTTCATTGCTGCTATCAGGATTACCTGCAAGTTGTGCCCATGTTGCTCCACCGTCTGTTGTCTTTTTGGGAATCACATAATCAAATCCATTCACGGAAGGATAGCTGATGCAATACCGTATCAATGGATTGTTTGTATAAATCATTTTGCTTGCATGACCGCCACTAATATGTTGGAATGCCGTGGTCGTCCAATTGTCGCCTTTATTTGTACTTTGAAACAAAGGAGTCATATCGCATGAAATAGCCATTTCGTCGGGGTTTGCAGGATTGATAGATGGTGCAAATAAGGCGCCACCACCACCCATACCGCGTGAATGAAATGAGCTTGGAGCTTGCGCAAAAAGTAAAGCCGGAATAAAGGCGAACAAAAGGGAATAGAAAATTTTCATGTTGTTTGTTTTAATATTTTAGTCAAATGCAAATGATAAAATTAAATGTTCATAAATAAAATTTGGGCGTGCCCTCGCAGAGCCTCGGTCGGGCTATCCGCTGCAAGTCCTCGCCGAAACGGCTCCGGGCTTTTCGATACTATCCCTCACGCATATCACTTATCCTCAACTTTGACAACTTTTGTAAAGTTGTCAAAGAACACAAATCATGCCATGCTAAAACTTTTAGCACAAACTTACTGATAAGCTTTCATAACTTTATCAATTATTCAGTTACTGCATACACTCTTTACGTAGCGATGACAATACTTTTACATCATGAATATTCAACCACAAGAATTTATTAAAGGCAGAGGTGCACAATCAAACCCGAAAAATAAATTTTCATTCGATGAATACACCATCGAACATCCCGAAGCCATTGATGATTGGGAGAAAGAAAAAATCAATACACAATATTTTCAAGAGACCGGAAAAACCATATTAAATAAAGTAACAAGCCCTGATATTCCTTTATCATGGTCATTAAATCCATATCAGGGTTGCGAACATGGATGCGTGTATTGTTATGCGCGTAACTCGCACGAATATTGGGGTTTTAGCGCCGGCACTGATTTTGAAAGTAAAATTGTCGTCAAGAAACGGGCACCGGAATTATTAAGAGAACTATTTAGCAGCAAGAAATGGATTCCCACACCGATTTCTCTTTCAGGTAATACAGATTGTTACCAACCCATTGAACGAAAATTAGAAATCACGCGCAAGCTATTGCAGGTTTGTCTCGATTACAAAAACCCGGTTGGCATTATTACAAAAAATGCCCTGATACTCCGTGACCTTGATATCTTGCAGGAGTTGAATAAATAT
>JANNYV010000352.1:0-1834 GCA_031410275.1 Bacteroidota bacterium | reverse complement strand
ATTGAACGAGCAACCCAAAATTCCTATCCACTTAACTCTTTGATCAATATTCCCAGCTAAAGTGTTGGAATAAAATGAATCGAGATTGGACAACTTATTTGTAGATGTAAATCCTCCATTTGTGCCATTAGACATATAACGAGACCTATCTGATCCATCATTGCAAATATTAAAATATCTGCCGATTGCAAAATGCCATTTATTACATTTTTCAGGTAGGTAAACCAAACCTCTGTATATAAGTTGGTTACGATGGGGCGATGTAATTTCCACGAAATTCGTATCATCTCCTTTTTTGTAAGGGACATCATATCCACAAAATGTATCCACAATACCATAATGAGAAGTTATCCTGTATAAGGTATCGTGGAGTGGCGGGTTGTCTGGCACTCCAGTTGTGTCATTCACATTAATATAATTCTTTCCATAATCACAGTCATTCCAATAAAACATGTTTATTGTCGGGGAGTGAAGAAGTGGACCATCAGTCAAATTGATATAATTGACAAACGTGAATTCATAACATGAATCTGCAATATCCGGTCTCCAATTCCAATATATTTGACCGGCACCACCGGCAGTGAAACTTTGTGCATGTGTGTTACAGCAGCCATATACCATAAGAAATAAAAAAATCTTTTTCATATTCTTGCGATTACTGTTTCACTACTTTTTCTATTGCAATACGATTGTGTTGTTCATCAGTAAGTTCAACTATATACATACCATCTGCCAAGTAAGAAATATCTATCGCGAGATTGAGGCGCAGGCATTGTGCGCGGGCATCTCGTGCAATCCAAACTAAAGAAAAAAAAGTTGTTTTCATAATTTGGGAAGTTAAATTCATTAAGAATTGAATACAATATCAAAGCTAAATAATAAAGTTGTAAAGACATAGCGATTATTAGTTTATTAAATTATGGGCGGTTCTGAAAACCCCTCTACATCGTCACTCGGATTTTTTAATCTCCTCATTTACAAATGTAAACTGTGGTGTTAAAAAATCTGAAAGCCTCGTTTGAGTTTTTTTTAGAGATGACCATAAAACTATTCACTGATAAACTTCTAGGTAACTTTCGTGGACCTCAATTGATATGTTCTTTATACAATGATGGATGTGTGAGGGATGGTAGCGAAAATCCTCCCGCTGCTTTGAGCGGGAGATTGTAGCGGACAGCCCGACCCCGAAAAGTCCCGATGGCAACTACCTTAGGCTTTAAATTAACTAAAAAAATCTTTGCCAACGGGACGCTTCGGGGGCACACCCAGGTAAAAAATAAATTTAAAATGAGACTAATAATTAATATAATGAACAACGGTTAATCGGACCCAAAAATCATTATACGTTAAGTTTTGTGCTGCCGGGAGTTTACCATATTTATCATAGACATTATCTTTATGCATACCAAATTTTACATTCAACTCTTGTGCATGGCCACCTCCTGTAAAATAACGGAGGCCAAGGTTAGCGCAAGGTTGAAGTATATTTACCTGAGTGCCATAATAACCGGTGGTTCCGTCTGAAATGTCTTCTAAATCATCTGATATTTTTATCATTCCTACCATGATATATTCCATACCTAATCCAACTGTCCATCCGATATCACGCTTCGATGAATAGGTAGACACATTACCGGTGTTATAACAAAGCATCAATGGAAGTGTCAAATCTAACATTCTGTTTTTAAGAATATCGACTCCTAATGATGGATAAAAATTTATACTCAAACTTTTTTCTTTACCGAATTCTTTTATATTGAAATGATTATTCCATCCGAGTGTAAAAAACGAAAGTCCAACAGGGCGACCAATACCTTCAAATGAGGTATCATTA
>JANNYV010000351.1:0-5994 GCA_031410275.1 Bacteroidota bacterium | reverse complement strand
CAGCTTGCCTTCAAAGCACAAAACATAAATGATAGTTGGGATGGAAAAATAAAAGGCTCTGAAGGAGAAATGGGCACCTACTTTTATCAAGTAAAATATCGTTGCCTCAGCACAAACAAAATGTATTTTTTAAAAGGCGATTTGATATTACTGCGCTAATCATTATTCATTTCTAAAATACATCCAACTCTTAGAAATCAATTCAAATAAAGGTGTTGGTGTGGCCCCATTTCGTAAATTTTGTTGGGCAATCTGGTAGGATATTTTACATTGTTTTATTTGCGTTTTGTAAGCATCACGTAATTTGTAATACGGATCAAAAATATGTGCGGCATCAGCCGTTAAGCCATTTAATTCCATGATTTGAATATGCCGACCTTCATATAAATCTTCAATGCTCTTCACGCGTAAATCGTAGCGACCATAATAGAAACCCGGAATTTGTTTCGAAATGATATCGAAGGCTACATTTAGTTTATCATTGATCAAATGATTGCCATTCATAAATGAAGTTCCTCTGCAATGATTACCGATGGGTTCGAGTAAAACAACCTTATCATTTTCCGGAATGACATTCAAGTTTATTTGCTTTTCAAGTCGTTCAATTTGCAATGAGGCTCTGTACTCTTTTTCCATTAATTGTTTGAGCGTATGCACACCATCACCTTTCACTTGTAAAAACCCTTTGACAGCCACTGATGTTATTCTTCCTTTCGATTCATTCGGGAGTCGAACATAAAATATACCCAGCTCATTTTCATACGGAATAATTGCTTGTATCATATAATCTTCAGATATATCGTCATGATATATTTGTAATTCTTTCATCGTAGAAATAATTTGCACTTTACGTCCACGCCCACCAATATCAGGTTTGCATATAACAGGAAATGTTTGATTACATTCTTCCAATTTACTTTTCACCCCACTAAATTCTGAGCCTTGTTGAATAAATATTGTTGCGGGTTTATATTCATCAGGAATTGAATCTAAAATTTTAATTTTACTTTCTCCCAAAAACCCACTGTCTTCCATACCCGGGTTCACTGCTGTAAACCAAGTCGTACAACGTAAACGAATGGCATACCAAATCCATAACGGCCAAATTGGAATGACCAATAACCACCAGCTCCAATACTCGTGATGTTTTATTCCGACGTATTGTAATATGCCTTTTCTATTTTTTTCAGATGACAAGTTCTTTCTTTTTATGTTGAAGAAAATCTTCGTACTTCATTGCAACTGTTCCTTCTTCATTTTTATAAACAGATGTCAAACTCACGGTAAATAAAACGGCATTCCTGTTAATCATGATGCCTTCTTGTTGAACATCATCATGTTTTCGTTTATGAAATTCAATTATATCAGATTGCGTAAACTCACTATGATTCCGCTTCCATTCATTAAACCATTGAACTCTTTTATTTATATCTTCTCCGGTATAGAGGGAAGTTGAACTCCATATTTGATGACACATATTATCTTTAAGTGAATAATGAATTTGCTTCTCGTCTTTAATAAACTGATGTATTTGTTGAGATGAATGTTGAATAATAATTAACGTAAATGGTTCGATTCCAGCAAAGTCATATGACTCTTTAAATGTATTCACATCATTGAACCTAAAGAAATCAACTATCACCAAACCACGACTATGCTTATAAGGTGGTGAGGAAATATGTTTTTCAAATCCTCCATTTAATAAACATAATGTAAACTCCTTGCTGCTTGCAAACCAAGTCCCCCCACCCTGTTCATCTTTTGGAAATACAATTTCAGTTTCATACACCATATTCCTTTCAGGCAACAACGCAATACTCCGCGTATGATGCTCATCACGGTTATGGGTGAGTATAAAAGACGAATGGCTAAGCGGGAGAAACGTTACTGTGCACAAACTTGTTTATGTTTTATTGTTGAGTTAGCCACACCAAAATTCTCATGTATTTTTATAGCGGAAAAATTTTCATTATACGCCATACGAATAATAGCCATATGATGTATGGTATGTTCAATTAAATATGTTAGCTCACGATAACTATTTGTTGGAATACGAAAATAATCACTTGATAAATCCTGCGATGTCATCAAGATTAATTCTTTGTTTTCTAATATAGATTCAATTTCATGAATACATTCGGCTAAAATGGTCCTTGCATATTCAATATCACTTTCAATTCTAAGATTACGTTCACGGGCATCATAATTAATTGAAGAAGTAGAAACACCTTTTAACATACATTGATAAAACTCAATGATATGCCGAACGTGCATTCCAATGCTACTTCCAAACAATATAGAAAGCCCTGTAGCATATTGCACATTGCTTGTTTGTTCTAGCACTTCATCTAGTTGATGCAAACTATAGGTTGCCGATTTGGTTAAATGTTGTAGCATAATTATTTTAATAGATTACCGCTAACAGTTATCAGGACATCATCACTCATTAAAATTCCATTTGAGCCAAGATTCCAATCAAGTCTGTTAATTTTAAACACTGTGAGAATATATAATGAACGACCATTGAGATTGACCAATACATCTGTTGTTACTTTCTTCGAAACCCCTTTCATGGTTAGCAACCAATCTACTTTGTATGAACCGCCACTTTGTGTAGCACCAATTTTTACTGCCTTCATGGTTATGGTCGGGTATTTTTTTACATCAAAAAATTCTGCTTTATCACGCAGGTGTCCGTCTCTCAAATTATTATCGGTGTTTACCGAGTTCGCTTGAACAACACCATTAAATGTTGAATTTGCAAAGGTCTTATCATCGACACTCACGGTTGCTTTAACATCAGTAAATTTTCCATCCACTGAGATTCCCGCATTTTTGATTTTGAATGATACTTGCAAATTTTGAAGGTCCGTCCATAATTGTGCTGATGCGAAAGAAGTAACAAATAATAACAGCAGGGTTGTAATGATAGTTTGTTTCAATGTGTTTATTTTTTATGTTTGAAAATATAATTTGCGCCGATACCTAAGGTCAATGATTTTAAACGATATCGATCTGTTCCAACTACTGTGCCCAGAGTATTCGTGTACAAAACAGGATTGCTTACGGTGTATTCATTAAACAAAAATGAAAGCCCTGCTTTAAGTCTGATATTTTTTTTATATGAGTGCGAAATCATCAATTCAGAATTTAAAGAGCCGATATCATTATCACTAATGAGTAATGCATTTCTAGGTGTTGGCTTTGCATTTGTCAATCTATTTGCATCACTATGTTCACCATAAGTAAGCGTTGACGATTTAGTTGCTCCAAATGAAAAACCTGCAAGATCAATATTAAATTCGGCGCTCCAGTTCTTTTTAAAACTATATCGAAGTGCAAGAAAAAGGTTAATGGCATTTATCTGTGTCGAAGCTACTTTTAGTGTATCAATATTTTGCGAAATCTGTTCCGAAAAAAATACGCCGGGTCCGGTTTTACCACTTGTCAATTCTGCCGGAGCTGTCATATAGATTAATTTTTTTCCTCCGAAGGAAGATGTCAAACGTCCGCCTAAACCAATTTCTACATTACTTTTCTTTTTTCCAACACTCCAATACTGATTTACTGAAAGAGCTATTGCACTTAGCTTAGTATCTGAAGACAAGGTAATGCCTGCTTCAGAAGTTGTTTGTTTAAAATACGGGTTCTTCTTTTTCTCCGCATTTACAGAGGCAGTAATTAAAATAAAAGCTGTTAAAGTTAAAAGTAGTTTTTGCATTCTTTGGAATTTGGAATTTAATATTTGGGATTTAATATTTGGGATTTGCATTTTTCAATTTCATAATGTACTTCGAAGATCGGGCATTGAATAAGGAATTACTTCTTAAGTTTATCTTTAAATATTTTTCTAAATTTTTCCAACTTAGGTTGTATTACATATTGACAATATCCTTGTGAAGAATTTTGGTTGTAATAATTTTGATGATAATCCTCGCCTTTATAAAAAGTAGTCAATGGAACAATTTCAGTCAACACAGGTTTATCATACGCATGTTCATCATTTAATTTTTTCTTATAGTCTTCTGCAATTTTCTTTTGTTCATCATTCTGATAAAGAATAATAGAACGATATTGTGTGCCTTCATCATTACCTTGTTTATTTAATTGTGTAGGGTCATGCGCTTGCCAAAAGGCTGCCAAAATTTCATCATACGAAATAACTGAAGGATCGAACGCAAGTTGTATGACCTCTGCATGACCAGTTAAACCGGAGCAAACTTCTTTATATGTAGGGTTTTTAGTAGTGCCACCAGCGTAACCCGAGGTCACACTGAGCACACCATTTAATTGTTGCAACTGGGCTTCAGTGCACCAGAAGCATCCGCCTCCAACTGTTGCTGTATCTATTTTTTTATCCATTGGTTTTTGTTTAGGTTGCATTTCCTTGAATACTTTTCCATTTTGCAATTTACCTTCCTGGGCACCACAACTCTGCGCAAAAATAAGAAGACAGAGGATGGATAAGATATTATACTTCATTTTTTTCATTTTTTTGTTTGCGAGTTATTGGGCTATTGAGTTATTGGGTTAATGAGCTACGAGTTACGAGTTATTGGGTTACGAATTATTGGGTTATTAGTTATGAGAATATTGAATTCTATCGGCAATCCTCAAACCTTATTCCTAATTCCATATTCCTTATTTCTTATTTCTTATTCCTTATTCCTTATTTAATTACTTTTTTTCAAAATCAATAATAACAGAATTGATGCAATATCGTTTGTAAGTTGGCGGAGGGCCGTCGTCGAAGATATGTCCGAGATGTGCACCACAACGACCACACATAACCTCGGTACGTTCCATACCGTAGGTACTATCTGCAGCATATTTTACGCTGGTTGCTGTAATAGGTTCGAAAAATGAAGGCCATCCACAACTACTTTCAAATTTACCATTTGATTTGAACAATGGATTTCCGCAGGCTTTACAATGATATGTTCCGACATCTGTGTGATTCCAATATTGCCCGGTGAATGCACGTTCAGTTCCTTTCTCCCGTGCAATATTATACACTTCCGGATTAAGCACTTTTTTCCATTCCTCATCACTGATACTAAGTTTGGATGTGTCTTTCGTTGAATAAAATTTATTTTTTGTTTCTGACATGTTAGAACTTTTTTGTGAATATGAGCAATTACCAAACAACATAGAAATACTCATTAGTAATACCATATTGAAAGGTCTATTTTTTTTACTGAATATAAATTGAATAGTGGCAAACACTTGATTTTTAAAAATAACCAATAATACTGAACAGGCAACAAAAACTGTCAACGCATAATAAAATAAAATATTGTCGCCATCAACTTCTATACCTAAGGATGTAAGATGAAAAAATAATGCGCCTCCCATTAAGCCCACTCCGAGTAATGCACCAATGCCCGTAGTTCTGGGAATCAAAATCAGCACAGATGCAATTAATTCCATTACACCAATACCCATTCTACCGTAAGGCTCTAATCCTATTTTTGTAAAGAGCGCAACAGATTGCGGATGTGCCGTAAATTTAAAATATAATGTCTGCGCCATAATAACAACGGCGATCAGTTTAAGTGCCCAGATAATAATTTGTTTGATATTCATCTTGTTAGTTTTTAATATATAATTGATTATTTAAATTTCTTCCAATTGATGTCTGCCTTTGTTTTTAAATTGGCTTCATTTTTATTCCATGATTTCAATGTATTATTAAAATATGAATTATAATAAAGATATAATTTCCCATCAATTATTTTAAATGTCTCAGGATCAATCTCTACCTTTTCTCCGGTAGAACCCATTGCATAAGCGCACCATCCTCCGTATTGCGGCTCATACATTATTGGCGATTTCTTAAACATTTCTACATTTTGTGCTGATGAAAAAAAATAGGTAATACCTTCATAATTGTATACATACGATTTGTTTCCTTTTACAGATTTTTTTTGCGTGAAATATGCGACCGGATCAAACCCTTGTATCGCAACCCCTTTTTCTAAATTGAATTGCTTA
>JANNYV010000350.1:0-6496 GCA_031410275.1 Bacteroidota bacterium | reverse complement strand
TGAAAACCTTTTGAATCTGATACTTGCGCCCATGGCATTTGAAATTGCTTTAATGCATTTAGCCAAGCTTCGCGTTTATCATCTAATGATACGCTCATGATTTCGAATCCTTTGCCATGAAATTTTTCATAGGCTGTTTTCATAAAAGGGATTTCACCTTTGCAAGGTCCACACCAACTAGCCCAAAAATCGACAAGCAGATATTTTCCCTTGAATGTTGCAAGCGAATATTTTTTCTTTCCGGATGAATCAGGCAGGGTAAAATCGGGTGCCATATAACCTATGGTTACAGCTCTTAATTTGGCAATGGCTTTTGCTGTTTCAATGCCATAGTACGAAGTTTTTGCAGGTGCTTTTAAATAGGAATACATACTGTCACCTAATGTGGCATCAATTCCTCGGTTGTTGCTGATAGAACTAAACACAATAAACGCGGCTACTTCAGATGTACCGTTCTCGCCTAAAAATTTATAAAAGTTTGCGTTGCGTGTATTGTTTATTTCCATCATAGCCGCTTGTATACTATCTTTATTTGCATTCGGATTGGAAGCAGCTTGTTGCACTTTTTCAGTTGCTTTTTGCAAGGGATCTTCAGCCATAATTAATTTACGAAACACTTCATGCGCTTTTGAGCCATCGATAAATGTTACCACCATACCATTTCGTTTAATGGTCATATGCATATTGGCATTGGGCTCAGCAAAAAACATTTGATACTTATTCGTTTCATCGGTGATCACAAAAGGTGTTGGCTCTTCTACATTGGCTGTATAGATAAATGTTCCTTTTAAAATACGAACAGTATCCGGCTGAGGTTTGGTAAGATTTCGAATCAGTACAAAACCTGAATCTGTATCGCTTACTTTACCTGCTATTGTAAATTTAATTGACTTTGTGGTTGCAAATGTCTTGCATGAAAAAAGAATAACGAAGGCGAAAATGAATGTTCTCATAGTATTCAAAAATAAAGATTATTTCAGTAGTTCACTTAATTTATTTTCCAACTCTTCACCACGCAAACCCTTGGCAAGAATTCTCCCTTCTTTGTCGAGCAAGTAATTTGTAGGTATTGATTGTATGCCATACTGCTCTGCGATTATACTACGCCAGCCTTTTAAATCGCTGACTTGAATCCATGTCAAACCATCGCGTTGAATAGCTGTTTCCCATTGTGTTTTGTCTTTATCGAGTGACACCCCTACTATGTCGAAACCTTTTGCATGAAATTTTTTATAGGCCTTTACAATATTGGAGTTTTCTTCGCGACAAGGCCCGCACCAACTTGCCCAAAAATCGATTAAGGTAATTTTCCCTTTGAATGATGAAAGAGTAACAGGTTGATTTGAAATATCCGGTAAAGTAAATTCCGGCGCTGAATGACCAATTGTAGTATTCTTTATGACGGCCATCATACCGGCTATTTTTTTGCCATAATAGGTTTGCTTTATCTTCGCGTCGAAGCCATTATAAATGGCTTCAATTTCTTCGAGCGTTTTTGTTTGCTTTTCATTCAAATAATTAATCGCAATAAATGCGGTGGCAATAGACGAACCATTTTTCTTTATAAAATCGACTTGTTTTATTTTCAGGGAAGAATCTATTTGCATAAACTGTGCTTGAAGCTTTGCCATCAATTCTTCATTCTCTCCATTTTCTGTTGCCACAGCACTAATTGAATCCATGGTGGTAAAAGCCGGCTTGCATTGATTAAAAAAATTATTGTAAAGATCTTGTTCCTTACCACCTTTTATGTCGAGACTTTTCACATTGCCCATTTCATAGGAAACCTCTGTATTGCCTGCTTCTACAATGGCGAACCCGGGTTGTTGTTCTTTACCAAAGCTAATAACATAAATTAAAGGCTCAGTCAATTTTCCGCTGTAAGTAAATTTATCATTGACGACTTTTACCGTATCAATTTGTTTTTCATCCCAGGCTTTGATAAAATAAATTTCACCATTTCCCATCTTCTTAATGGTGCCTGTTACAGTGAAGGTATTGTTGTCATGTTTACATGCAGAACAAAGCATGAAACATAAAGAGGCAAGTAGTGTTTTTCTCATTCCTATTTATTTAAGGAACAAATGTACTTTTTCTTTTGAGAAATAGGTAAAGAGAAAGATAAGAAATACAAACGGAACAATCTACTTGCATAAGTCTGTTCCGCTTGTTTGAGGCAGGGATTATTGTTTAGGCAATGGCTGTTTTTCTCTCATTTATTTTAGAATAGTAAAAATATGAAACCAGTAAAAGTACGAATGGAATCACCGGGGCAACAGCACCTGAGGCTCCGTCAACAGTAGCGTGTGCGATAATGGCAGAAATAAATACAATACCAAATGCCGCATATACCCATTCCTTCACTCTACCTGGTATCATGGGAAGTAAAAGCAAGAGTGCACCAATCAGTTTGCCGATTCCTAATTCTTTTCTGAAATAATCAGGGAAGCCTAAATGATGGAAGCCTTCCGCCATTTGGGGGTTGCTGAAATACATAATAGCTGAAAAAGCCATCATGAGCGCAACGAGTGAGGTTGATACCCAATAAATCATGTTGTTTGTTTTCATGTTGTTTTTTTTAATCGATGAGATAAAATTTGTTTGAGAATGCAAACCTACATATATTTGCTATATAAATGATAGTACTATCCTTTAGTATAGTATAATTCTTTTTTAAAGTAACTACATAAGATATATTTATGAAGGAGAAAACAAAATTAAAACCTGTAAAAGATCACGCTGAATGTGCCAAAATGATATTACCGGTTCGGGATACCTTAGACCTGTTAAACGGGAAATGGAAGTTCCCTATTATTGTTTCGTTGACCTTCGGGAATAAACGTTTCGGGCAAATAGCGAAGGACCTTAATGGCATTACAGATCGAATGCTGTCGAAAGAATTAAAGGAACTTGAATTGAATCAATTAGTGAAGCGTACTGTATATGACGATTTTCCGCCCATCGTTGAGTACGCAATTACAGACCATGGACGTTCGTTAGAAAAAGTAGTGGAAGAATTGAGAAATTGGGGCACCCTACATCGTAAAAAAATATTGGGGAAATAAGAAGACCTACAAATTGATGGATACGGTTGGCAGGATATCGTGTTTATAATCTTCAATACTTTGCAGAATAATTTCGTATGCTTTTTCCTTATCCATAAATTCGTCAACGACCACTTCGGTATATTCAAGCTTTTTATATTGCTCAAAAAAATGCTTGATTTCGCTCATTAAATGTGGAGGCAATTCTTCGAGTGAAGTCATGTGATTTACTGAAATATCATTGGCGCAAACCGCAATAATTTTATCATCCATTCCTTTATCCATCATACGCATCACGCCAATAACATTGGCTGTGACAATACTCAATGGTTCAATATCAATTTGCGATAAAACCAAAATATCTAAGGGGTCACCATCACCCGCATAGGTTTGTGGTATGAAACCATAATTGATGGGATAATAAAACGCAGCATGTAATACTCGGTCTAAACGGAGCAAGCCGGTGGCTTTATCAACTTCATATTTTGCTTTACTACCCCGGTTGATTTCTATAATAGCCTGCACGGTTTGTGGCGCTTGTTCGCCATAATGCACATGATGCCATGGATGATTTTTCATGTTCTATTTTTTATAAATTAAAATTAATGGAATCGGGCCATATAATACCGAATCGACATGATAAGTAGTCCAATTTGATTTTGAAAAAAGGGTTGTCTCTCGATAGTATACCAATAAAAAAATGGGCTGCCTAATAAATTAACTTGGTATAAAACCCTAATGCAGTGGCGCCAATACATACCAACAACGTTAGAGAAATATAGAGAAAAAACAACCCCCATTGTTGTTGTTGGATAAATAGATAACTTTCTTTACTGAAGGTGGAGAAGGTTGTAAAGCCACCACAAATACCGGTTGTCAGAAATAAAAGGAAGGTAGTATTTGTTGACAGATTTGTATTTTCAGTGTTTGCATATGCAATAAATAATCCTATCAAAAAAGAGCCGATACTATTCACAGCAAATGTTGCATACGGAAATCCAGTTGTGCCCCAAGGAATCAATATGCTAATTGCATAGCGCAATACACTGCCGATACCGCCACCTAAAAAGACGAAGAGAGTATTTTTCATCGGGAACAAATATAGGGAAATTCGATGTCAGATGCTCGATGTCCGATGTCCGGAGTTTTAGGTAAATCAAAATTACATTTCGTTAGTAGAGCAATTATAAATTTTGCATTTTCAAAATAAGAACTATGAACTGTTGCAATAAGCAAGACAAATCTTCCGAACATCGAACATCGGATTCCGGGCATCAAACCTTACCTTTGCAGCATGATTAGCAGAGAACATTTAATAGACATGGCCACTGAATATGGAACGCCATTATATATTTATCAAAAAGAAAAAATTGAAAGTCAATACAAGAAATTGACAAATGCATTTAAACAAAGCAATACCAAGTTTTTTTATGCATGTAAGGCATTATCGAATATTAATATTTTGAAGATTGTACAAAAGATGGGAGCCGGTCTTGATACGGTTTCTATTAATGAAGTAAAACTTGGATTGATGGCAGGCTTCGAGCCACATCAAATTTTGTATACGCCTAACTGTGTGCATTTTTCTGAAATTGAAGAGGCAAAGGAATTCGGTGTGCATATCAATATTGATAACATTTCAATACTTGAACAGTTCGGTAATAAATATGGCAATTCCTATCCGATTATGATACGGTTGAATCCGCATATTATGGCCGGAGGAAATCTTAAAATTTCGACCGGACATATCGATAGCAAATTCGGCATTTCGGTTCATCAGTTACGACATATCGAACGTGTTATAAAAACGACCAACTTGAATGTTGAAGGATTGCATATGCATACAGGAAGTGAGATAAAAGACATCTCGGTTTTCTTACAAGCCTTAGACGTGATGTTAGATTTAGCTACTCATTTTCCTGATATAAAATACCTTGATTTAGGTAGTGGTTTTAAAGTGCCGTATAAACAAGATGAAAAAGCAACGGATGTTGATTTGCTTGGAGTTAAATTAAAAGAAGCCGTATCAACATTTGAAAAAGAAACCGGAAAAGCATTAGAGATTTGGTTTGAACCGGGAAAATATTTAGTGAGTGAATGTGGTTATTTTATCAGTAAAGTAAATGTCATCAAACAAACGCCTGCTACCGTGTTTGCAGGAATTGATACCGGTTTCAATCACTTGATACGCCCTATGTTTTACGACTCATTTCATCAGATCATTAATATTTCGAACCCGAAAGGAACGGAACGAATTTATACGGTTGTAGGGAATCTTTGTGAGACCGACACATTTTGCTGGGACCGCGTTTTGAATGAAGCGAGAGAAGGGGACTTTTTAGTATTTAAAAATGCAGGGGCGTATGGTTTTGAAATGGCTTCAAGTTTTAATTCACGTACCAGACCGGCTGAAGTCTTATTTTCGAAAGGGAAAGCGCAACTTATACGCAAACGCGAAGAGTTAGATGATTTGTTGAGAAATCAGGTAGAGGTTTTATAGAAGGAGGAGTGAATAATCTGTAATGGAAGTATCCCACATTTTTGATGCTTATATTTATACTAAAGTAAATATTGTTACCACAGGATTTTAGTTCTTAAATAATATGTTCGACTTTTGCCTTGACGTAAAAGCTGAGCAATCCTAGCGTTTTCAGTCAGGACAAAACGAACCAAAAATTGGTGTAAATGACAACATCTGCTGATGAGAATAATGTAGTTCATGCAAGCCCTAATTAGTGGAGACCATATCTCATAACTTATTTATTCGCTTGTCAGTTGCATCTCTGTTGTCTTCTGAAATACCACCAAATACGAAAGTGGTCGGCTGATTTCTGCCTTTTGATTCAAGGTAAGTTCATAGCTACCATTGTATGTGCACATAAATGAAAACTCTGTCCAAAATTCATGCTCTCGTCGAACAACAATTCTGTCGGCTACAAAATCGCCTAGTCCTTCTAAAAATAAATTTGCTTTTATTTTATCAGCACCGGGGTCACCAATAAAACAGAAATGATACCAATTGCCTGCATGAAGAGGAATATGAACAACCATGTCAATATTACTTCGCATGGGTAGCTTTTCTTCAGACAAAATAGCGAATCCGTTTTTTGTATGCTTATCAATGAGCTCATTAATTTTAGCATTATACAACTCTACATGTTGCTGCATTTCGGCCGTTATTTCAATGCCTTGTGCAACGCTGTGAAGCGAGACCAATAGAAACAAGATAATTTGTAAATGAAGTAGTGTTTTCATTGTGAACGCAAAATACAACAACAATTGTGCCTGTATAAAAAATGACGATGAACTTATTATTTTTAGATACGAATCAAGAGAAGAGATTCTGCTGATTGTTGTAGATTTGGGCTATGCGTTTTATGTTTTCGACATGAGATGTTTACTAAACACAATAAATATGAGTGAAGAAATAAAACGAACACAGCCGCCCCGTT
>JANNYV010000349.1:0-2147 GCA_031410275.1 Bacteroidota bacterium | reverse complement strand
ATCGTATGCATTTGCTATGTACTTAGAAAGGTCTGAGGCATCCAAAGCTTCAATTTCTTTCTATTTCCTGCTCTGCTCATCATGCACTCATATGACATTTCTTTAGTTCATCAATTATTACAATCCTCAGCCTTCCTCTTGTCCATTTTTAGATCTCTGATCATTCATTCTTCTTTCTAAGACAATTATATAATATGATGTAATATATCACCAATATATTTGGTGTCTTTTGACTGATAAATAAACAGGGGATGTCTCGTGATCCGCTTCAGCAGCCCTTTGACTCTTAACACATGCCCATTCCAATTCTTCTTTCTCTTGAAAGAAGAATTTTATTCTCCGATACTGTTCATTCACCTTTTTGTCTGCTCACCTCTCTTTCTCCTAACTTTTCCAAGCCAACATTTCAAGTGCATTCAACATGTTAATCTCTTTCATCCGTATAGTCCTGGTTCGCAACCAAATAATGCTATTGACATTATGCCATTGGCCACACCAAAATCTTGACCATTCTTCAAATTTTAAAATTTTCACAACTTTGCTCATCTGATTATTAGTAGATCTCTCCTTTTGTTGAAAACATCTTTAGCTTTGTCAATTTATGCCTTCACATCTTCTGACCACATCCAATCCTCTGATTGACGGGCCCAAAGGATATATTTTTTCTTGAGCCACATACAGTCCATCTATTGTCATATTGACGTTCCCTCAACCTTTCTGTGATACCACCATTGTCTCCATTGTTATCACATTGATTTATCGCAAAGACGAAGACAAGGGCAGTATCATGGTAGGGTGCATGATGTGTCAATAAAAAAGCTGCTCTCTCAATATTTCAATAATCAAAATGATTAAACTTACTGTTTTAGCGTATATATGCAAAAAGTGAACAATTTTCTATTTCATTAAGATTTGACCTTGAACGGTCATGAAAAGGTCAAGTGGTCAGCAACAAAAATATAATCTTGACACCGGACTCACTCTTCTGCTCACATCGGTATATCATTCGGCCATTTGCAAAGGAAACTCCTGATGCAAAGTTGCTTTTACCGGAGAGAGTCGCAAAATTAATTATTGTGGGTCTATATATTTGAACATCAATGTCGAGATCAAAGTCAATGCACACACACACCATTGGAATTGCATTTATTTTTTAAGCAAATTTGATACTTAAACTGAGGCTCTAAGACTAATTGTTTGTGATCAAATATGTGATCAATTGAATGTTTATGAGATGCTGACCTTTGTTAGTAAATTTTGTTATTTAGGTCAAGGCCCAAGTCAGCAATATGCACAACATTAGCTCCGTACAGCTGATATGTACATTTTCATAATAATAATCAAAGCTATGCAGCTTACGGCTTTTGTGTGCTTAGCAAAAACTATGCATTTTTCGAAAAATTTCATATTCAACAGGTGGTGAAGGTTAAAATCATTAAAACCAAAATATAATTTCTATAACCGCTTAAACCGCTTCTTTCTAGTCATATCGATATATCACTCAATCCTGTATGACAAAAATGTGAAAATAACTTGGATTTGACGAAAGGCGGTTCAGAGATTTTTTATAATATTTGAGCCGGTTAGAATAAATTTTACAAAAGTAACAATCATAAAATATCAAATGTGGACAATATTCTCAGCAGTGCTATTTGAGTCAACAATAATTAGTTTTTTAGTGTAGTTTTTATACAATTCTATAACTAAAGCGAAAAAAGAGATTTTTTTTTGAACCTGCTCAGGTACAAAACGGCGCTTTTTGCTTGAGAATATTGTCCGCATTTGATATTTTTTGATTGCTACTTTTGTCAAATTTATGCTAACCGGCTCAAATATTATAAAAAATCTCTGAACCCCCTTTCATCAAATCCAAGTTACTTCCACATTTTCGTCATACAGGATCGAATGATATATCGATATGACTAGAAAGAAGTGGTTTAACAGGTTATAGAAATTATATTTTGGTTTTAATGATTTTGATCTAAATTACCTTTCACGGTTGAATATGAAAAATTAAAAAAATGCCATTGTTTTTGCTTAAACACACAAAAGTCGTAAGCTGGATAGCTTTGATTATTATTATGAAAATGTACATAGCAGCTGTATGAAGCTAATGTTGTGCATATTTGCTGAAGTGGGCCTCGACC
>JANNYV010000348.1:0-2103 GCA_031410275.1 Bacteroidota bacterium | reverse complement strand
GGATAATTTTATAAATAATTGGCAGGATAATTATACAAAACAATTTCCACAAACAAAATTACCCAAAGAAATATTTTATTATTCCTTTCCTGAGTATGTTAATGATTCGACGATTCTTTTTTTTGATAAAAAAGGCGTTTATTTATTTAACCCAGGAACATTAAAATATCAACTACTCGTAAATAAGAAAGGTGAGGGATCGTTTACCGGTCTTAGTCGTATGATGGATAAAGAAGCGAATTTATGGTTCGGTACATCGGGTCGTGGAATTTTTAAATACAATACACGAAGGTCTGTTTTTAGTAGTGATTCAAATGATTGTTTGGGTTTTGTAGAAGATGCTCGAAACCAACTTTATGTGAAGTTTAGAAAGGGTACTTGTATCTATAATCCCGAAACCAAAACGCATAATCCGCTGCTTCCGGCTAAACTTTTGAATAAAGGCTGGCAAGAATATGGCCTCTCAATTTGGTGTGCCGATAGCAATGGTGTGAATTGGTTGTGGGCCGGTTCATCGGCTACCGATAGTGCCATTATACTCAAGTATAATGCTATTGAACAATCGGTAGAAGCGCATAGAAATTTATATCCGGCTTCTTATCATTTCAATTATGATAATGTGGGATATATGTTCACAGATGCACGACATGATCTTTGGCAACTCTGTCATAACGCCGATGGTAGCCATTGCTTTAGGGTTATTGATGGCTATACATCGCAACTAAAAGCGACATATATTTTACCTGTTTCAAAAACACAAAACAATTCAGTATTTACTTTCAATGGCCATTATATGGATGCTGATGGTAACCTTTGGTTTGGAAGCAATGCCGGATTATTTGAATTTATACCCGGGAATTATCCAAGACCCGAAGCATGGAAAGTATTTAAAAATAATGTAAAAGATTCAAACTCATTAAGTGGTGATTATTTACTTTGTATAAGTCCCGACCCAATAGAAACGCACAACTATTTATGGATAGGTACCAACGGAAATGGTTTTAATAAAATGGATATAAGAACAGGGAAATGTATCCGTTACACCATCAAAGACGGTCTGCCTAATAATGTAGTATATTCGATATTAAGTGACGACTATAGAAACTTATGGCTAAGTACTAATCAGGGTTTATCTTGTTTTAATACCAAACAAAAAACATTCCGAAACTATACAAGTGAAGATGGATTACCGGGCAACGAATACAATAGGGATCAATATTTAAAAACAAAAAACGGGACTTTGTTTTTTGGTGGTGTCGATGGCATTACATGGTTTAGTCCTAAAGAAGTGCTGGCGAATATTTTACCTGAAAGTGAATTGGTCTTTACCAAATTTTCGATTAATAATAAAGAACTTGATTTTAAAAAAGGCAATTCCATTTTAAAGCAGGCTATACAGTATACCCAAACTATCATTTTACCGCCGGAAGAAAATATGTTCTCTATTGATTTTGCATTGCTACAATATTGCAGTCCGGAGAAAAAACATTACCAATATTTTCTTGAAGGTTTTGATAAACAATGGATAGATAATGGCACAAAAAATTCAGCCACGTTTACTAACCTCGATCCGGGAAAATATATCTTCCATGTTAAAGGTGCCAACAGCGACGGCGTGTGGAATGAGAAAGGCATTTCATTAATAATTATTATTAAAGCACCCTGGTATAAAACATGGTGGTTTAGAACAATGCTCTTTCTGTTTACGGCGGGTATATCTTATTTATTTTATCGTTACAGATTAAATCAATCTTTGAAAGTAGCTGCCATGCGTAATGTTATTGCCAGTGATTTGCACGACGAAATTGGGTCGACCATTAGCAGCATTACAGTTTACAGCGATATTATTGAGGAAAGGGCGCAGGATGTTGAACTCAGACAAATTGCCGAACGCATCAGTATTAGTTCCCGAAATATATTAATGGCTATGAGTGATATTGTGTGGAGTATCAATCCAAAAAATGATCGCTTTGATAATGTGATTTTGCGCATGAAATCATTTGCGCATGAAGTCCTCGAAACTCAAAATAAGCTTATACATTTTGATGCCGATCCTGCACTCGATGAACTTAAAATGCAAATGAATGACCGCAAAAATTTTTA
>JANNYV010000347.1:0-1784 GCA_031410275.1 Bacteroidota bacterium | reverse complement strand
CCAAAGTGTCGCAATGACGGCAACCGAACGATAAAAGGAAAACGAAAATTTTAAATGCTCCCAATGGCTAGTTGATTCAACGTTTAAGAATTTGTCTACGCAACTAAGGTATTAACTTTTCTCAACTTATCATTCATCAACTAGCCATTGGGAGCATTTAAAATTTTCGTTTTCCTTTTATCGTTCGGTTGCCGTCATTGCGACACTTTGGAAAGCAATCTCATCCATAAGTATCTATATGATTGCTTCCTCGTAGCTCGTCACAATGACGTTCAAAAAAAGAATCGCCAGGAAAAAATTTGAAATTTCGCCAATAACACAATAGCCCTTCATATTAAAAATAGCCTTACATTTACCGCTCAAAAAAATAAACATGTTAGAACAATTATTCAAGCTTATTCAGAATGAATCGCAAAATGAAATTATTAGTAATCCTGCCATTCCCGAAGAACATAATAACCATGCAGTGGGTTTGGCAACAGATTCAATTTTCAGTGGATTGCAAGGTGCATTAGCGAATGGTGGTTTGAAGGATGTATTAGGCATGTTTACAGGAAACGGAAACACAAGCGCCAATAATCCTATTGTGGGTGGTATTATCAATAATCTTGTTACAAGTCTTACCCATAAATTTGGAATAGATAATGCAGCCGCCAGTGGCATTGCGTCTTCTTTAATTCCTTCTATATTGGGTAAATTAGTGAAGAAAACAAATGATGCAGGTGATAGCAGTTTCGATATCAACGGCATTATCGGTTCACTCACCGGTGGAAGTTCTTCACAAGGCAGCCCGGTGCAAATACCCGGAACAGAAAATCAGGAAAGTGGCGGCGGTATAGACTTTGGCAGCATTTTAAAAAACCTCAGCAGCGGTGGTTTAGATAGTAATCATGATGGTTCTTTAGGACTGGATGATTTATCAGGGTTGATTGGAAAAGTAACCGGAGGAGCTCAACAACAAAATCAAGGACAACCAAGTGGTGCCGGCGGCATTATGGATTTGTTGAAAGGATTTATGAATTAGAAGGTACTGGTCAAGTAGATTGTTTTTACTTGACCAATACAACATAGAACGTGTAGTTGAATTCCCTTCGAATTTCGTTCTTTGTATTTTAGATTTGTTTAAGAAGTAACCAAAAAACCTTCTGCTAACCAACGGAAGGTTTTTATAAATATCAATTGTCATGAAAATAATTAGCCTACTACTTATTATTCTTCATCTTTCGGTACTCTCTTTTTCGCAAGAGTACAAACGAAAAACGCCTGAAGAAAAAGCCAAAAAATACACCGATGAAATGGCCGGTGAAATGAGTTTAGAAAAAGAAGAGGTCGAAAAAATTTACCTCATTAATGTTGAAGTCTCCAAACGTTTCGATTCCTTGTATGCAAGCAAACCTGAGAAGGATGTGTTGCATAAAGGCATGGTCGAGATTTTCAAATACAGAGATGCTGAGTTCAGAAAAATTCTGACGACAGAAGAGTTCTTGCGCTTCGATGATATTCAACGCGAAAAAAGAGAAAAAAAACAAAAAGAGAAATTGGAGAAGGAACGTATCGAGAAGGAAAAAGCAGCCCTAGAACAAAAACAGTAATTATTTCTTTTTCACAAACTGAGAAAGAAATAAATCAATGGCAGAAACCATTGATGGAGCATTAGGCATAGGGGCTTTTATTTGCAAATTTAAACCTGCATCTTCAACCGCTTTGGTGGTGATAGGCCCAAATGCGCCTAACAGTGTTCCATTTTGCGTAAACTTAGGTTGATTCTCGAATAATGATTTTAC
>JANNYV010000346.1:0-10123 GCA_031410275.1 Bacteroidota bacterium | reverse complement strand
AAGTGGTTCAATCATGAATGGGTGAAGAAGATGTCGGATGTCAGATGTCAGATGTTAGTAAAACCTATACTCGAAGATAAAGGCATCAAGATAAAAGACGATGCCTATTTATTGAATGTAATTTCTTTGGTGAAAGATCGTTGCATCTTACTCAATGATTTTTATATGCAGAGTATTTATTTCTTTGAAGCTCCAAAAGAATTTGATATTGAAGCCGTGAAACCAAAATGGAATGAAGAGAAAGTAAATTTTTTTACTGAACTTGTTGTTGAGTTTGAAAAAATAAATGAGTGGACAATGTTATCTGTAGAAGAATGTTTTAAAGCATTGGCCATCACTAAAAATATTAAAGTGGGTGAGTTGCAACTTCCATTCCGCATTATGTTAGTTGGCGGGAAATACGGACCGGGTGTATTTCATATTGCAGAAATGATCGGGAAGGAGGAAACGACAGAGAGGATTAAGAATTTTCTTTTAAAGTCTTTCTCTTAGGGCTATTAAGTCATTGATTTCAATCGTCGTACTCTCGCCGTTGTTGGTATGCAGCGAAGCGAATGTGCGTTGGCGTACCAACAACAAACTCTTCAAGCAATAGATTTTTGTTTGTTGGTGAAGAACACCAACAAAGGCGGGAAGTTATTGATTTCAATAGTCTTACAATTCGCTTATAACTTATAACTATTCGCTAATAACTTGTATTTTCTTTGCAAATTATTCCTTCGGAATATCCAAGTTTTTAAATAACTCTTCCATTTTAAATACATAATCTAATGTATCATCCATGTAATATTGAAGAACAGGAATTTTTCGCACTTGATTTTTAATACGTGCCGCTAAATGTTTACGGAGTTCCCAATCACGGTCTTTGATCTGTTGAAGCATTTTTTCAGGTTCTTCCATTTGAAAAAAACTGAGGTATATTCTTGCTTCCATTAAGTCCGGTGTCACTTTTACTTTCGATATAGAAATCATACTATTGTGCATAATATTCAAGCCTTCGCGTTGAAAAATATCACTCATTTCTTTTTGTATCAGACTGCCGATTTGCTTTTGCCGTTTAGTTTCTTCCATCATCTATGAATTAATCGTGTAAATTTACATTTTTAAATCTGAATGAAATGAGCTGTGACTAATTTTAATGGGTAACATGCTAATTATAGCGAATTTCCTGACTGTAAACGTCAGGAAGACCATTAAAAACAATTAAAAAAAATATGAAAGCAATTCAAGGTATTTTACCCTATCTCAAAGGCAAATGGAATTATGTAGTTGCCTATATGTTGTCGAATTTATTGTCTGTTATTTTTTCTACACTTACCGTCACCATGATTAGCCCTTTTCTGAATATGTTATTCAGTAAGGAGATCACGGTGGCAAGCAATCCAGGTCTGCATTTCAGCAAAGAAGGCGTAGGCGATTATTTCAAATTTTTATTGTCAGATTTTATTCATACCCATCACGATAATAAAGTATACGGATTGATTTTTATTTGCGTTGTAGTGATTGTTTCAACCTTCCTGAAAAATTTATTTCTGTATAGTTCAAAATATATTCTCAATCCGCTTCGCAATGGAATTATTCTCAACATCAGAAGAAATTTATTTCATAAGATAGTGCAATTGCCGGTTGGCTTTTTTACGAATGAGCGTAAAGGCGATATCATGTCGCGAATGACAAATGATGTGACCGCCGTTGAACAATCTATCACTAGTTTAATGGAATTGCTTTTCAGTACACCGGTGACAGTTCTATTTTATTTTGTGGTGCTGTTTTTAATCAGTGCGAAATTGTTTTTATTTCTTTTAGTGTTATTGCCCATTGCAGGGTTTATCATTGGACGAATTTCAAAAAGCCTGAAAAAAAATACGAAGATTACCCAGGAAAAATTAGGCAATATGTTGTCCATCATTGAAGAAACATTGGGTGGATTGCGCATTGTGAAAGCCTTTCGTGCAGAGGCGAATCGGAACGCAGCATTCGAAAAAGAAAACAAACATCTATTTAATTTAAATAATCATATTGCGGCCAGAAGGGAATTAGCCTCGCCAATGTCAGAGTTTTTGGGCATCACTATTTTAAGTATCATCATTTGGTTTGGTGGCAATATGGCGCTGAGTGTACCTTCTCAACTTGAACCCGGAACGTTTATTGTATTTATTTCGATGTTTTATTTTTTAATCACTCCGTTAAAATCATTATCGCAAATTTTTTATAATCTTCATCAGGGTAAGGCAAGTCTCAACAGAATAAATATGATACTGGAAGCCGAAAATAACATCATTGACAAAGTAGATGCAAAAACGATTTCATCATTCAATTCATCTATTGAATTTAAACATGTTTCGTTTTCGTATGAAGGGAACTTGGTTTTAAAAGATATTAATTTAAACATTGCAAAAGGTCAAACCATTGCTATTGTTGGTGCCTCGGGCGCAGGGAAGAGTACGTTGGTTGATTTGATACCGCGTTTTCATGATGTGCAAGAAGGAGAAATTTTGATAGACGGAATCAATATCAAAGATTTTAAAATTGATGAGTTGCGAAAATTGATGGGTATTGTTTCTCAAGAACCTGTTTTATTTAATGATACCATTGCCAATAATATTAGTCTTGGTGCGGAGAATGCCGCCATGCAAGAAATAGAACATGCAGGAAAAATTGCGAATGCACATGAGTTTATCATCAACAAAGAAGAAGGCTATCAGGCTTTTGCCGGTGACCGCGGTACAAAACTAAGCGGAGGTGAAAAGCAACGTGTGACCATAGCAAGAGCCATTTTTAAAAACCCTCCGATTCTTATTTTAGATGAAGCAACATCATCCTTAGATACAGTGAGCGAACGCATGGTGCAAGATGCTATTAATCATTTAATGCAAAACAGAACCTCTATCATTATTGCACATCGTTTGTCGACCGTTCAGAATGCGGATGAAATTATTGTACTCGATCAAGGCGAAATAAAAGAACGCGGCACACATACTTCCCTCATTTCGCAACAAGGTATTTATACAAAGTTGGTAGAGATGCAGCAGGTGTTGAGTTGAGAATTTCGATGTCTGATGTTCGATGTCCGATGTTTGGGATTTTCACTTTTGAAATTTTGTTTCTCAATATCTCACGACTTAACGCTACAATTTAGACGAATCCTCTTATATTTGATTTTTAAAATTTTCAAAATGAAAAAAGTATTCCTTTCCATAGTAAGCATATTGGCAATAGCAGGTTTTAGTTCTTGTTCAAAAGAGTATACTTGTTCGTGTACGTTTACAGACAGCAGCAAAAACTTTGATGTAAAATTAGAGAAGATGCGCAAGAATGATGCAACTACTATTTGTTACGATTACAATTTATATGTCGGCAATTGTGTGATTAAATAAATAAATTACCAAATTAATATCCTAAGCTAAATACTCAGGAAAAGTGATACTTGTTGTTTGTATTGCGGCAACGATTGTATTGGAAATCCCCTGACGCTTTGGTTAGGGATTGTAACGGAAAGCGTGTGTGCCGCCCAAGTTATTTTAATTTTAGTATCCGTATTTCTCTTTCCATCTCTCTTTCAGAAATTTTCGTATGTCCTCTTCGCGTGCATTTTTGCCGGGTTCGTAAAGCGATGTGTTTTTTATTTCATCAGGTAAAAATTCCTGTCCGGCAAAATTCATATCACTGTGATGATCATACTGATAATCTTTTCCGTAATTCATATTCTTCATGAGTTTGGTCGGTGCATTTCGAATAGGTAATGGCACCGGCAAATCACCTTTTTCCTTGACAAGTTTTAATGCTTTTTCGATCGCCATATAACTTGCATTGCTTTTTACCGAAGTGGCTAAGTACACTGCACATTGAGATAATATAATTCTCGATTCGGGGTATCCAATTTTGCTAACGGCATCAAAGGTTGAGTTGGCCAACAACAATGCATTTGGATTTGCGTTGCCTATATCTTCGCTTGCAAAAATCAACATGCGCCGTGCTATAAATTTTACATCTTCGCCGCCTTCTATCATTCGTGCCATCCAATACACGGCGGCGTTGGGGTCACTGCCACGCATACTTTTTATAAAGGCAGAAATAATATCATAATGTTGTTCGCCTTTTTTATCATACAAGGCAATTCGCTTTTGAGCACAAGTAAAAACCAATTCGTTTGTCACAACTATTTTATCGGCTTCGCTGAATGAAGTGACGACAAGTTCTAACAGATTTAATAATTTTCTGGCATCCCCACCGGAGATAGTAATAAGGGCTTCATATTCTTGTATGTCAATTGAATATTTTTTGAGTTGCTCATCCTGTTGAATAGCATGTTTGACCAATGCCACCAAATCATCATCGTTCAATGCCTTCAATACATACACCTGACAACGGCTGAGCAAGGCGCTGTTTACTTCGAAGGAAGGGTTTTCGGTTGTGGCACCAATAAGCGTAATAATTCCTTTTTCAACGGCACCCAACAAGGCATCTTGTTGACCTTTATTGAAGCGATGTATTTCATCAATAAATAAAATGGAGTCTTCTTCTGTTTTTGCTTTTTCAATCACATCTCTAACATCCTTTACTCCGCTACTGATGGCACTCAATGTATAAAACGGCACTCGCAATGTATGCGATATGATATTCGCGATTGTTGTCTTTCCGACACCTGGTGGTCCCCAAAAAATCATTGATGGTATTTTCTTTTTCTCAATGGCTTGCCTCAAAATGCTTCCTTCACCGGTAAGATGTTGCTGACCGATGAGGTCATCTAAGGTTGAAGGCCGGAGCCGTTCTGCGAGCGGGGAATTCAATTTGAAAATTTTATACTAATGATGTGATTGCGAAAATAAAGTATAATTAGTCATCCACTTCGTTCTTTTAACCGATTAATGTTAAACATCTCTTTGCTGTTTCATTATTCTTCGTACTTTAGTCAAAATTTTTAAAAAATGAAACAATCTGTTATTATCTTATCGTTATTTTTTATCTGTCTTTTTGTGGCATGTACCAAAGGTCCGGGGTCTGGAGGCAGAGCTTCTATCAAAGGGAAAGTGTATGCCAGAAATTATAATAATTCTTATCTTGTTATTGACTCAGGTTTGATAGGCGGTATCAAAGTATTTATAAAGTATGGCGACGAAGTTGGTGTGGGTGATAATGTGGAAACAGATAACACAGGCACATTTGTATTTCCTTATTTACGAAAAGGAGATTACACGCTGTATGTATACAGTAAGCGATTGGCAAATAATACATTAGATTCAGCTATTGTAAAGAGCATCACTATTTCAGATAAAAAAGGTGATGTTGATGCCGGGCAAATAGATATTAATACCTTTAAGAATTAATCTCTATGTTTCAAAAGAAATTAGGAATCCTATTCATTGCGGTTTGTTGCTCATTGGGCAGTATGGGTAAAGGCTCAAACTCTCCGGTATACGCTGATGCAGGTTCATGGAATACATTTAGCGTTAGCTATTCGTTGAATAAAAAATTCGCATTCTTATTTACAGAAGAAATGAGATTAAGAGAAAATTACGGACGTTTGAATTTATTTTATACAAATTTAGGAGTAGAGTATAAGGCAAATAAATATTTTAAAACATCCTTGGTCTACCGTTGGATTGATAAATACCAAGATGATAATACCTTTAGCTATAGGCATCGTTTAATGTGGGATGCAACTATAAAATATCCGTATAAAAAATTTACGGTTTCCTATCGTCACAGGTTGCAAATAGAAAGTAGAAATCTTCAATCGAGTGAATCGGGCAAAGTGCCGGAATGGTATTCACGAAATAAATTTGAAATCAGTTATGATGCCACAAAAAAATTGAGTCCGTATTTCTCGGCAGAGTTTCGTTATCAACTGCATGATCCGAGAAGCATAGAGTCAGACGCTACATGGCACAGAACAAGGTGGACGGGTGGTATCGATTATCAGTTTAGCAGCAAAAGTAAATTCGGCGTATACTATCTTATCCAACGCGAATGGAATGTTGTGGCTCCGGAGAATCTTTATATTACAGGATTAGAATATGCTTTAAGCTTAAAGAAGAAAGCGAAAAGTAAGGAGTAAATTATACAAGTTTCTTTCATGTCAATTGAGTTGAATTGTATTTCTGTTTTCAATTACACAATTCCAACCAACTCTACTTCAAACGTCAAATCTTTACCGGCCAAAGGATGATTGCCGTCTAATACAATAGTTGCTTCTTTTACTTCGATAATTATAACCGGTAATTGATTTCCTTCCTGATCCATCATATGCAATTCTAAACCGGCAACCGGTTCGCCCATATCAGCTGGCAATTGCGATTTATCAAATTCAAAAAACATTTGCTCATTTACCGGACCATAGGCTTCAAGATGTGGAATGATCAACGTTTTTTTCTCGCCAACAATCATGTCTACTACACCATTATCAAAACCGTATATGACCATTCCTTCACCTACTTTAAATTCTAATGGAGGTCTTCCTTCTGAAGTATCAAACAACATTCCGTTATCCGTTAATGTGCCTGTATAATGCACCTGTATGGTATCTCCTTTTTTTACCTGAGCCATGCTACTTATTTTTTTTGCCGCCAAAGGTAAATATTTAATAGGCAAAGAAGCAATTAATTATCAAGATTGCCATTATTCATAAAACATACACAGATGGCAAAAGAGATGCACTATTTATCCACGCATCAATTCGCTAATGTCCATCATCAGTTTTTTAGCAATATTATTGGCTGTATTTTCCGAAGTGCTTTCTGCATAAATTCGAATAATAGGTTCAGTGTTGGATGTACGCAGATGTACCCATTCCGAATCGAAATCAATTTTCAATCCGTCTTCTGTATTTATTGGTTGATGCTGATATTTCTCTTTAATCCCTTCAAATATTTTTTTGATGTCAACACCTTCGCTCAACTCAATTTTATTTTTCGACATATAATAATCAGGGTAGGTTCTTCGTAAATCAGATACGGGTTTATCGAACTTCGCCAAATGAGTTAGAAATAACGCAATCCCAATGAGAGCGTCCCTGCCATAATGTAATTCAGGAATAATTATACCTCCATTGCCTTCACCACCAATTACGGCATGTACCTCTTTCATTTTTTTAACCACATTCACCTCGCCAACAGCGGATGCAAAATACTCACCGCCATGTTTCAACGTAATATCTTTCAATGCTCTCGTACTCGACATATTGGAAACGGTATTTCCTTTTTTGTTCGACAAAATATAATCCGCAATGGCAACCAAACTATATTCTTCACCAAACATCGAACCATCTTCGCATACAAAACAAAGACGGTCAACATCAGGATCAACCACTATACCAAGGTCTGCCTTTTGTTTCACCACTGTATTCGAAATTTCATTCAGGTTTTCAGGAAGCGGTTCGGGATTGTGATTAAATTTCCCGTTTACCTCAGCATTAATAACTTCTATATGTTTGATTCCAAGTTTTTCTAATAAATAAGGCACAAATGTGGCGCCGGTGCTATTGATACCATCTACAACGATCTTGAAATTTTTTTTCTCAATTTGTTTACGGTCTACCAAAGGATGTTTTAAAATGGCCTCAATATGTTTTTCTCTGTAGGAATCATTTTGTTCAACCGTTCCAAGTTTAGTAATATCAGCAAACACAAAATCCAATTCATTTCCTTTCTCCAATACTTGCTCGCCGTCGGTACCTGAAATAAATTCACCTTCATGATTAAGAAGTTTTAACGCATTCCATTCCTTCGGGTTATGACTGGCCGTGACAATAATACCGCCACCGGCTTGCTCCATCATTACCGCCATTTCTACCGTTGGCGTGGTACTCAATCCTAAATCAATGACATGCATACCCAATGCTTGCAACGTACTTACTACAAGACTATTCACTAATTCACCGCTGATTCGTGCATCACGCCCAATAACAATTTTAGGGTTCTTAGTTTTTTCTATAACCCAGCTTCCAAAAGCAGCGCTGTATTTTACAATGTCAACAGGTGTGAGTCCCGCATTGGGTTTGCCACCGATAGTTCCTCTGATACCTGAAATAGATTTAATTAATGCCAATGGTTTTATTATTAAGAATGCGAATGTAAGGAAAAAATTTTAGCTGATGGCTTTGAGCAGTTGGCAGTTGGCTTATGTTTTATATGTTGAGTTAATTTCGTATCTGTATTATAATCCTCAGATTGTAAATTTACGAACCCCTTAAAATAATTTAACCGCAAAAGATGCTAAGCGAAATATTTTTCTCCCTTCTGAATTAATTAAACTCTACATGTTAAGATGTGTGGAGTTGAAGATAAATCTCCAGAACATCTGGTATCGGTCATTGAACATCGATTTCTTGCATTTTTTTACATCTCATATCTCATATCCAAAATCTGCATCATACATTTGCGTCATGAAAAAAAGTGGGAGACTCAAAAGCATATTCATCGGAGGCTTCTTTAGTCTATTTGTTCCGGTAGGTGCTTATCTTTATTTAAAACTTAATGGACATGATGGTCATGTAAAACTTCCGCATTTTTATGGTGTCGACAAAGTAGATAGTCATGCCGTTGATGGGAAAATGATATACGATACGCTTTATCACACGGTGAACGAATTATCACTTATCAATCAATTGGGTGATACTGTATTCGTGAATGAAACATTGAAAGGAAAAATATTGGTGATTAATTTTTTCTTTACTTCCTGCTCGACAATTTGTCCTCAGCTCACTAAAAATATGAAATTGCTCAACAAAGCATTTATTAAAAATGATTCCTCCGTTCGTTTTTTATCTATTTCTGTGGATCCTTTGAATGATAGTGTTCCAAGATTAAGATTATATGCCGACAAGCAATATGCCAATCATGATAAATGGTTTTTTCTAACAGGCAATAAAAAACAAATTTATGAATATGCTCGCAAGGAATTAAAACTTGAATTGGCAGAGGGCGATGGCGGAGCCGATGATTTTATTCATCCTGAAAAATTTGTTTTGCTTGATAAATACCGAAATATCAGAGGGTATTACGATGGCTTAGATTCAGACAAAATAAGGGTTTGTGCCGAAGATATAACCTACTTAATGCTTGAAAAAAATAAACTTCATGAAAAAACAAGAGGGCATTAATATGAGTACAATGCTTACACAGGTTTGGGAAAAAAATGATAAGAAAGCACATATCCTTATTTGGATATTCTCTGCAATCGTATTTCTGGCGGTTACAGTTTTAGACAAATTAACTTTGGATGTTGACCTTGGTTTTGACCCGCACCTATTTGCGATGTTGAGTGCCGGAGTGAATAGTTTAGTGAGTATTTTATTGATAGCAGGATTGATATTTGTGAAGCAAAAAAAATATCAACTTCATAAAAATACGATGTTGTTTACGATGGCGCTTTCTATTTTATTTTTGGTTTTTTATATCGCGCATCATTTGTTTACAGGCGAAACAAAATATGGCGACATCAATCATAATGGAATACTCAGTGATGAAGAAAAATCATTGGTCGGTATGACAAGATATATTTATTATGTTATCATTAGCACGCATATTACATTGGCCGGTATTGTAATGCCCTTTGTATTGTATAGTGTTTATCGAGCATTGACCGGGGAATTTAGCATACATAAAAAATTAGTTCGATATACGTATCCAATTTGGTTGTACGTAGCTATTACCGGAGTGGTTGTGTATTTGATGATATCGCCATTTTATGGAGCTTCACTATAGTAGGGCGATGCGTGAGGGATTGCAACAAAAATCCTCCCGGTGCTTTGGGCGGAAGATTGCAGCGAATAGCCCGACCCTGACACTTCGGCTATCGTGTACCCATTTTTAAAAAGAGATGGTATTCTTGATAAATTTGATAGATTTTTTTTAACCCTTCGTTCCTTGTTGAAGGTACTGGTCTTGCCTGTGATTCGTATCCTTTCCATCCCCCTAATCTTACAATTTATTCTCAGTAATTTGTTCAATTCATTTTATTTCATCCTCGGTAAATACCCATGATGCCGGATATCCTTCTTCGGGTTCATTGTATGCCGTCCACATTTGAAACACTTTAAATACTTCTTCTATTAACCATCTGGCTTCATATCATGAGATAACAGTAGCCATCTTCTGTTCAATCTCAGAGATTGCTAAGACTA
>JANNYV010000345.1:0-3888 GCA_031410275.1 Bacteroidota bacterium | reverse complement strand
CAAGTCGGTATAGCCGTTTATCAATTAGCGAAACTGCGCATTTTAGAATTTTATTACGATTTTCTAGATCATTTTGTAGACAGACAAGATTTTGAATTGATTCAAATGGACACAGATAGTATGTACTTTGCATTGTCTTGTGATAGTTTAGAACAAGCTATAAAACCAGAATTAAAAGAAGTATTTGAAGCAACAAAAAATAATTGGTTGTCGTGGAATAAATGGAGCGATCGAAAGCCCGGCATATTTAAGTTGGAAAAATCTGGACACAGAGCGATAGCTTTATGCAGTAAATGCTACATTATCGATTCTGAAAATAATGCAAAGTACATACTATCTGTATCCATTTGAATCAATTCAAAATCTTGCCGGTCTACAAAATGATCTAGAAAATCGTAATAAAATTCTAAAATGCGCAGTTTCGCTAATTGATAAACGGCTATACCTACTTGAAATGGACGATCGATTGTAACGGTACGTTTGCGCAATTCAATCTCGTAAGCGTCACCAATTTCAGTCAGATCTTCGAACATTGCAGACCGTAATGCCTGATCTACAGCTTTCTCATTTTTAGTATAAGTCGTTGTAGTATGTTTTTCAATAGCTTCTATAGTTTTTCCGATCGATGAATTGCCTACTAACTTCATAATATCAGCAATTATTGCTTTTTCAGGGTGCTCATCACCTTCTCTACGCGCTTCTGTCACATTATCCACAAACCAATTAAAACATTGTTTTGGCTCGTATTCTATAATCGAATACACTGCTTCTAGTTCTAATCCATGCTCGATGTACCATTTCAACAGCGGTGTGTAAACCAAAACTCTGTCAGCTTCTAAAACACCTAAGAGCTTTTTATTGTCCATAAATTTTCTACCTGTTCTGTCTAAGTAAGATAGCATCTTTGACGATACGCATTCTTTCTCAACTGGCTTATTTATAAATATCGGTGGCATTTCTGCAAATTTTGCTCGCAAACGTTCTGGTACTGATAATTTACATTCCAGAAAACCGAAATGTTTATTGATGTCTCGCAACATTACTGGTCCATCAAATTTGGTCAACTTGGCTTCACCAGTAGGCATTAGTTTTCCTAAAGTGCTCAAATACAAGGCATTAGCATCGTAGCCTAAAATTTTTTCACAAAATTTACCGTCAGGAGTATGCAGTTTTGTAACTTTTGCTTCATGATACCGTGTGAACACTAATGAAGGCCCACCACAAATTCCTTGCTTCAAAATATCGTAAACATCTCTATTCGGTGCATATAAATCTACAGTAGTTCCTCTCATCATGAATAGATAAGCAACTCCTGGTAAACTAATTGCATCTTTGAATATGTCGATACCTAATTTATCAATGTACAAAGCTTTCATTTGTTTAGCAGCTTCAATAAATGGTTCCACATCAAGATTATTATAATATTCTAACCAATCGGCAAATCTTGTCATGCCTCGTTCTCGAAATATTTTATTGCACGATGCTAATTCTTCTTCAGATAATAAATAACAATTTTTCAGTGTTGAGTACCAATTAGAATAATCTGGTAAACCTTGATAGATTAATTTATCAGGACTATCAAACCATTCATAGGGAAACCAAGATTTTACCTGTTCACATTTATATGCTTTTACCCATTTATCGTAACTAATACCTGGAGACAAATAATTCATTACATCGAGAAATTTTAATTTAGGTGTTATTATTGAAGATATTTGTGAACCTTTCGCGCACACTTTTATTTGGACTTCTTTATCGATACAAATTTCACTGACAAAATACTCCTTTATCAAATTAATGTCATATCTACCAGAATTGAACCCAAGTACAGGAACTTGAAACAGATAATCAATAATATATTTTTGTTGTGTTGGTGGCAAACAATCCATATCTGTAGGCACATATTGAGCCATTGGCTGTTTCAATTTCTCCGATCGATTATTTAACTCTACAACAAACTTTTGAATTAATTGTTTAGGATCTTTGTCTTGAATATGTGTCGTAGGTTCTCCACTAGTATCACCAATTGAAACTGATATCGGAATATGTTTTGATTCAAATGTGAGATTGTTAGTAGGTTTTGTATCGATTTTCGATAAATACGCTTCAAAATCATATACAATAGTATGTGGGTAAATCGGTGTTTTAACTTTATCGAACTTGACAAATTCTAATTTTGGTGCTTCACATTCCCACATAACAACTAGTTTATAGCCAGCATCTCGAATTATTTTTTCTCTTTCCTTAGTTTTTTTAAAGAATTCTTCTGCTTTTGGTCTTGTACTATGTTTAGGACAGCCGTGCCAAAAACAGCCATGAAACTGAAATACAGTTTTGCTGATCGGCTCATAACCATCAACCAAACCTCTAGCAATATATCGTTCACCACCATGTCCACATTTTGCATGATGGATATGATACCCACACAATTTCGCTTCATGCTCAATCCAACCTAAACCTTTGTAACTGAATTGTTCATTGTCTGGATAAAAAGCTCTTTCGAATGCCGTCTGCGGTTTCTTAACTTTTTTTCCAGGGCATTTTATAAGTGTCTTTCCTCCACCACAAGTTTTTCCATGTCTTTGAAGATGACATGCTTGTGTAAATTTCTGACGGCAATCTCCACAAGCGAATATTTTAGCCACTTTTGCAATGTCTTTAATCAAAAACGCATGAGCATTATAAAAACCAATCGTCATTTGCTCGGTATAATTAGCAGGCCTTTTAATTAATGTCCAAGTGTCATCTTCAGTAGGTTCATAAACGCGAATTCCAATTTTAAATTTTTCCTCTACACCTATTTTTTCATCCTCACTTTCCAATTCACTCAATTTTATTTTAGGAAATGCATCGTTAATTCCATAATATTCCTTAGCAAGTCTAATGGCTTCATTTGTATTGCGATCTCTGCGAGCCCCTTTAAAAACAGCGATGCACCGAAACAAACACAAATTGTCTGTATAACTATCTAATGCATGCAGCCCTTTTTTTTGATGAATCCAATCAGGTAACTTCCCTCCACCTAATAATGGTTCTGTTGTCAAAATGGCTTTAACAACAACGCTCTGCCAATTCTCAAAAGTCCATTTCGTGCTAGGTCTATCGATTTTATCTATACCCAGTCTTTCTTCATCTTTAACTCTAAGCCAAACTTTTACCGCATTGTGATTTTGAAATGTAGAAGATAAAGAATCTTTTGCTTGCCAATATACCATATTTTCATTGTTTTCTATATTATGAAGATTATACGAATAGCGAAAGTCTAAATAAAAAGCTGACTGTAAGGATTCTATTTTTTTAATAAAATGATCTACAGTTGACTCATTTAAATTTTTCATCAAAGTCCACTTTATAACTCTACGTCCCTTTTCTTCACTTTCAAGACCATCTCCTAAATCGTCAAGAATTTTTGCACCTTGACCTATAATCACTTGCGCTACGGTTCTTCTAAGTAGCTTCTTTTTCGCTTGCAATAAACTTTCTCTTGACAATTTTTTAGCACGCAATGATAAATCTACTTCTTTATTTATCTCAGCATACTCTTTTTCAAACTGCACATCGTCATTCACGTGACCTCGCAATGCTTTATATCTACCAGTAACTTCAGTACGTTTAATTCTAGAAACAAATTCACTTTTACGTTGTATGGCATTTGCAATTCTGTCTTCAACTGCTGCTTTCCTTCCAGAAACAGCAACTCCAACACTTTTTGCAATAATGCGCAGCTCTTTCAGTGTACCACCATCGGTTTGTAGTGCACTATTTTCATCTATCTCAGCACCTAGAATTCTAGAAATATATTCACGCCTACTATTACGAGCATTTGCAATTCTCTCTTCAACTACTGCTTTCCTACCAGATGAAGGAACGCCAAATAATTTTGCAACA
>JANNYV010000344.1:0-3993 GCA_031410275.1 Bacteroidota bacterium | reverse complement strand
AGGAGGCTAATATGGGTAATCCTACTTAATTTTATAAAGAGCATCGGGTGTTTAACCCCTATGTTGTACCTGTTTCACCCATATGTTATACCTGTTTCACCCTCATATTATACCTGTTATACCCATATTTTGTACCTGTTTCACCCACATGTTATACCTGTTTCACCCATATGTTGTACCTGTTTCACCCTCATATTATACCTGTTTCACCCTCATATTATACCTGTTTCACCCACATGTTGTACCTGTTTCACCCACATGTTGTACCTGTTTCACCCACATGTAGTACCTGTTTCACCCATATGTTGTACCTGTTTCACCCTATATGCTTTAGATGTTTGCATTCATCTGCTTCAACATATCAAATATTATCAAATACTCTCCTATCTTTGCTACTCACTAAAAAGAAAACATGAGCCAGCTCATTCACAAACCTAAAATAGGCATCACCACCGGAGATATTAACGGAATTGGCATTGAATTAATTCTCAAAACCTTTGCAGACCATCGAATTCTCGACTTTTTTGTACCGGTGATTTTTGCCTCCAATAAAGTGATTAATTATTATAAAAACCTGACCGGCGAAACTAATTTTCAATATACAGGCACCAAAGATTTTAATACCTTAAATATTAAAGGCATCAATGTGTTTACCTGTTGGGATGAAGAAATTGTGATGAACCCCGGGCAAATGACCGAAGTCGGCGGAAAATATGGCGTTCGTTCCTTAATGGTGGCCACACAATGTTTGAAAGATGGTCAGATACAGGGATTGGTAACAAATCCTATTCATAAAAAAAATTCGCAAACACATGATTTTAAATATAGTGGACATACTCCCTTTTTAAAAGAAAAGTTCGGAGTGAAAGATGTTGCCATGATGATGTGTAGCGATGATTTGAAAGTATCTATTCTAACAGAACATATTCCGCTCAGCGAAGTATCAAAAAATATTTCTGCAGAAGCTATCATTAGTAAAGTAAAAGTGATTCGGGATAGTTTGATAAAAGATTTCGGAATTGATGCCCCAAAAATTGCAATCCTTTCAATGAACCCTCATGCCGGTGATGACGGATTGATAGGAAATGAAGAACAAACGATTATACTTCCAGCTATTGAGAAACTGAAAGATGAAGGTTGTTTGGTATACGGGCCATTTAGTGCCGATGCCTTCTTCGCCCGTCAACACGACAAAAATTTTGATTGCACTTTAGCGATGTATCACGATCAGGGTTTGATTCCGTTTAAAAGTTTTGACAAAGGACAAGGGGTCAATTATACTGCAGGCTTACCTGTGGTTCGCACGTCACCCGATCACGGCACTGCGTTTGACATTGCCGGTAAAAATATGGCCGACAACAGTTCCTTTATTAATGCATTGTATTTATGCGTTGATATTTTAAATCACCGTGAAGGGCATACAGATAGAATAAAAAATAAATTGAGAAAAGGCGGTTTACATAATCAATTAAAACGCTCGAAAGAGGATATTGAGAATTGAGCCATTAGCTGATTTGCTCATTTGATAATGAGAAAAGCGTTGAAATATAATGTGTATTCCTAGCATCTGACAACTAACATCTAACATCTTTTATTTAACCATGGAAGAGAATTTAAATGAAGAAGAGCGCGAAAAACTGCGTCTCGAAAATGAAATAAGGAAAATAAAACTTTCTTTAGAAATGGGGGCTAAATTTATGGAAGACCCCGGTATGCCTGAACTTCCTCCTGAAATAGAGGATGAATTTCTGAATTATATCGAACAGTTTGAGTCGATGAGCGCTGACTCACCTAAAATTACTGTCTTTGAAAAAATAGGGAAACCACATTTTAAACTTGTCGCGGAGATTTCTGAAGAAGAGATTGAAAATGAATTAGATAAACTTCATGACCTGCTCAACGAAAAAGGTATCGCGATAGATGCGATATACGACGTTGAGGATAGAGAGATGTACCGTTTTATAACGGAAGATTTATTTAAACATGAAATGTATGATATGTTTAAAATGGAAGGTATGGTCACTCAATTTACCTACGAAGAATTTTACTCTAATATTGATGAAGATATAAAAAAGCAGGCTGAAGACTTTTATGATAGCTTTTTTAATAAAGAGAACAACTTCTACGAGCACATCATTGCGATGAAGGATAAAAAATGGTTTGAAGATTTCAGGAACTTGTATTCACATTTTGAGACTAAGCACTTTGAAATCATTGACCATATATATGATGATGATGGTGCCACCTTACATTTCGAAATTGATTTTCTTGCTTTTTTGGATGAACGACAATCACATCAATTTAAAGGAAAAGGCATTATGTATATGTACAATGATGATTACTGGTCTGTAAACAAGGTGCAATTTCCACACGTTACATAGCTTATTGGATATTCGGTATTGAGCTAAAGAGGGAATAAATGGATTCTCATTCCCTTCTTTATTTACCCATCTGTAATTAAATTCGTAGTTTATTTACTCATTACCAAATTTTTTTACTACTATTTAATTCTTTGATGTTTAATATATTATATATAAAGACAAAAATGTAAAATACCCCTACGGAGCGTTTCACAAATCAGCTTGAGTCTATGGCATTTGCTTAAAAGGTGTGGACATTTCGTTGAAAAAAATAAGGTTGTCCGTTTAAAATTAGTCAAAAATTAGTGGCAATTCTCCTTAAAATCAACATTCAAGCCAGCAAAATAAGGGAAATAATAGAATAGGAAATGCGAGCGAGGAAGTCGGGAAGGTCTTGTTTTTCAAATAAAAAAAAACATAAAATAATATTTTTGATTTGATATAAAATTGATAATCAGGTAGATAAAATAAATTTTTAATTAAAAAAAGGCAAATATTCCTTCGTAGTGTATATAAATTAAAAATGATTTGTTTGCGTCTAAAACTAGCAATAAGGTGTTTATACATTATAATATATAATAATATATATACTAATAACAAATCGCTAACAAAATAAATAAATTGGGTAAAATCCTCTATAACTCAATAAACATAATACTTTCAGAGGAATTAAAACTATATTTAATAATCCGGGCCTTAAGACTTAACATTGGAACGTATAAAAATATGATATTATATATTAGTTTTGTCCCCGCATTATTACTGAGCAATAACCCAATATATAATCAATAATTGTGCCAAACTTTGTAAGATAAAAAAATTAAAAAAACTATTTATTTAAAAAAACATGAAAAAACTTAACATCATCTTCGTAGTACTGTTGTTTTGTGTAAGTAATGCAATTGGGCAAACTGCTTACAACCCATTTACACAAAATATCCACTTTACACCTGAGCCTACTGTGGCCGGTTTTGAATGTGGAACAACACAAACTGTGGTTTTTACGCAAGGATTAACCACCGCTGCCGATGCCACTCAGTGGTCGAGTAACCCGTTAACGGTTACTATTTGTCTTAGTGGATTCACGTTCAATGGTTCAGCTTCATCTGTTGTGTCAGGCACGTATGCAAGTAATTTTAACTGGGCCTATTCAGTTGGTTCTCCGAACTGTATCATAGGAACCCAGAATCAAACATTGCCTGGAACAGGAAGTAACCCTGTTTCACCTAACCCATTATCTTCGGGAGGTATTGCATTATTATTAACGGTTCCATCTAGTTCACCAATAGGAACAGTGCTTTCTGTGAATGTAACCTTACAGGTTCCAACGTATATGGCATTCTATAACTCAGTACCGGATGATAATGAATCAGTGCAAACACAAACATTTTGTAACTGTTATGCATTAACTGATGCGGGTATAGTTGCCGCAAGTCAAAGCTTTTGTGTTAGTGGAGATCCTGTGGCATTTACCTCAACTACTCCTGGAAGTGGAGGAAGTGGAAGTAACATTATTTATCAATGGCAAGAATTACTTGGTGCAACCTGGACAGATATCAGTGGTGCAACTGCATCTACGTATGATGCACCGGTAACATCAACCAACAGACAATACAGAAGAAATGCAAAACGA
>JANNYV010000343.1:0-6679 GCA_031410275.1 Bacteroidota bacterium | reverse complement strand
AGACACCAATAATGGCGAGGTCAGAAACAAAGTCTTTTGGTTTCTCTACAAATTCTGTAATCAAACCATCGTCATTCATTTTCACCACAAAAGATGGCATCATATGGACACAAAAAGTAGAAGACCCAACTTCATTTGGTGTGGTAAAAATGAATGAAGACGGTTTGATTACAGAATTTGTAGAGAAACCAAAAGACTTTGTTTCTGACCTCGCCATTATTGGTGTCTACTATTTTAAAGATGGTGAAAATTTGAAACATGAAATGCAATATCTCATCGATCATAACGTTAAAGCGAAAGGCGAATATCAACTCACCGATGCCATGGAAAACATGAAACGGAAAGGCGTGAAATTTTATACCGGTCAAGTAGAAGAATGGCTCGATTGCGGAAACAAGGATGCGACGTTGTATACCATGCAACGTATTTTAGAAATAAAAAGAGGAAGCGAAACATTGCAACATAGTTCAGCCAACATTGAGAATAGCAGCATTATACAACCTTGCTATATCGGTGAAAATGCATCTGTCAAAAACTCTGTCATAGGGCCTTATGCCTCCCTTGAAGCAAATAGCTCTGTAGAGAATGCAGTGGTGAGTCATAGTATTGTTGGCGAACATTCGGCTGTTAAGAATACCATAATTAAAAACTCATTACTCGGAAATTATGTAGATTGCCGCTCTAAACCCGATGAGCTTAGTTTAGGCGATTACTCTTTCAAACAATAAATGAAATTCTATCATCTCTCTCTTTTATTTTTTTTAATTGCATACACTTCATGCAGTAGTAACAAAGCTATTGTGTCTGATGAAACAGCAACAAAAATAGAGGTAACAAAAAACTATCCTTCATTTTTCAATGCTGAAAATGCGCGGGTGATGGGCAATACTAAAAAAGCGCTAGAGCTTTATACAGAGTATGTAAAAAACGATAAAGACAATGCCACCGCCTTTTATAATTTGGCTCGCTTACAATTGCAAAAATCGGATAGCAAGAATGCAGAAAAAAATGCCGCCTTTGCCTGTAAACTAGACCCTGAAAATAAATACTTCCAGGAATTTTACACACAACTCTTAGTCATCAACAAAAAAGACAAGCAGGCAGAAGCACAATATGATATACTAATAAAAAAATATCCGCAAGATGATGAATACTTATATGACAAAGCCATTCTTCAGGTCATTACAAAACAATATGATAAAGCCATCAATAGCTTTAATGCGCTTGAAAAATCGATGGGATTTAGTGAAGATATTATCATTCAGAAAAAAAATATTTTTATTCTGCAGGGTAAAAAAGATTTAGCCATTGGAGAACTTGAAAAATTGAAACAAAACGATATCAGCTCACCGAAATACGATATTATCATTGCGGATATTTATGAATCCGATAAACAAACAGAAAAAGTGGCCAAGGTATACGATCATATTGAACAAACTTATCCAAACGACCCCGTTGCACAAGTGGCATTAGCGCAATATTATCAGGGAAAGAAAAATACCAATCAATATAATCATTACATGCAATTAATAATGAAAAATAAGAACCTGGATGTTGAAACAAAAATTGCATTAATGATACCGGCATTGAAATCATTAGATACAGACACCGCTGAACAAAGCAATATTATTAACATGGCGAAATCAGTGTCTGAAGAATCGGCCGGAAATAAAGATGCCGTTTCGCTCTATGCCGATGTGCTTTATTTTTCAAAAAAATATGATGATGCGTTGGTTGAGTACAAAAAATATTTAACCCTCGATAAAAATAAATTTTCTATTTGGAGCCAAATTATTTCTATCTATTCTGAAAAACAACAAAGCGATAGCGTACTTCAAATAAGCAAGCAATGCATTGGTTATTTTCCCAAAAATGCCATTCCATATTTTTATGCAGGCGTTACCCATTTACAAAAGAAAGAACTTGACAGTGCCATCACGTATTTATCAAACGGTTTACCTTTTGATAAAGAAAATAAATTATTACAATCTCAATTTTATTCTTCGTTGGGAGATGCCTATAACACACAAAAAAAATATGTATTCAGTGATAGTTGTTTCGAACAAGCAATTGCCCTTCAGCCAAGCGATGCAACAGCCCTAAATAATTATGCCTATTACCTTTCACTTCGTAAAGACCACTTAGATATTGCTGAAAAAATGTCGAAGAAGTCATTGGAATTAGTGCCTGCATCAAAATCTTTTTTAGATACCTACGGTTGGATTTTATTTCAACAAGGAAATTATAAAGAAGCCATTACTTATATTCAAAAAGCGATCGATTCAAACGGACAAGATGACGGTACCTTACTCGAACATTTGGGTGATGTGTATTATCATTTAGGTGAATTGAATAAGGCTAAAGAAAATTGGAAGAAGGCAAAAGAAAAAGGAGAGACCAATCCAACTCTTCTTAAAAAAATTCAAGATGGTAAGTATTATGAATAAATATTGTATGCTGTGGATACTGGTTCTTGCAATCGCATTTGGCGGTTGTAATACCATTCGTCCATTTTTTATTAAAAATAAAAAGAAAGAAGACCGTAAAGAAAAACGAACGGAGAAAAAAATAGAACGCAAGGAAAATAAGGTCGAAAAAAAACAGGATAAGATAGATGAAATGAAAAACAACATCGCTAAAAACGACAGTCTGCCATTGATGAGGAAAGATAGTTTGGTGATCAGGCCTATCGATAAGGTATATGCAAATTCCCTCATTCAATCGAAAAAAATAAATTATACTACTTATCAATGCAAAGCGAAAATGCATTTTGAATCGGACAGGGAAAAACAAAATTTCAATATCAATTTCAGAATGAAAAAAGATAGTGTTATTTGGGTCATTATTACCGCACCCATTATCGGTGAAATTGCCCGGGCCATTATTACAAAAGACAGCGTGAAAGCCATTGAAAAAATTAACCGGAAATCTTATTTGTATTCGTATAAAGATATTCAAAAACTCATCAATTTAGAAGTTGACTTTACTACCTTACAAGAATTAATTATCGGTAATGCAGTAGAACTCGATGGTGATATCACGGACATAAAGGAATTAGGGCCCTTATCAAATATTTTTATCAAAGGTGTTGATTATACCAATCAGTTGACCTATACAAAAGGTGACAGCACATTAAAGCAATTGCAACTTCAAACCTCGCGGCCTTCATCCTCAAGTTCTTTATTGATAGCGATGAATCAGTATGAATGGAATGATTTTAGATTTGTTCCCATGCAACGGCAATATAATATTTTAGATATCAAAGGAGCCATCCAATTAGAGATGGATATTAATAAAGCAGAGTTTGATAAAATCACTGACTTCCCATTTTCGATTCCGAAGAATTATAAGTTGCAGGAATAAAAAAAGATATGAGATAGTAGATGAGAGATAGAAGGTTTTATTATTCAACAATAATCCGGTTCTTGCTGTTTACAAATTAAGTTTATCTTTGTTTCATGAAACCGATTACAAAGTTTTCGCAGTTAGATATAAGCAAGCAATATAGTTATGCCGATTATTTGACTTGGCAATTAAAGGAACGAATTGAATTGATTAAAGGTTGGATTTATCAAATGAGCCCAGCACCTGCATTGACGCATCAACGAGTATCCTTAAATTTAACCTTACAAATTGCAGAATACGTTCAAGGGAATAGTTGCAATATGTTTGTTGCTCCATTTGATGTCCGCTTGTTGGACAACCGTAAAATAAAAAGTGATTCTAAAGTGTATACCGTTGTACAACCTGACCTTTGTGTGATTTGTGATGAAAAAAAATTAGATGAACGTGGTTGCATGGGTGCTCCTGATTTAATTGTAGAAATAGTAAGTCCGGGTAATTCTAAGAAGGAAATGAAAACCAAATTTGCACTCTATGAAGAAAATTTGGTAAAAGAATATTGGATAATCGATTACCAAGAAAAATATATCATGCAATTTTCCTTGAAGAATAAAAAATTTCTATTTATCAAAAATCATTTCGATGATGATATATTGTCAAGTACAATGTTCAAAGGCTTACAGGTAAATGTTGGAAAGCTGTTTAAGAAAATGTAAACTATTTTTATGTTGGGCCTGCCCCCGAAGCGGTCCATGCCAAAAATAATTGATCATAAATTGAAGTGCACAGGTTTGCCAATGGGCCTGCTTCGGGGTCGGGCTAGGAGTTTACCCTGATGCTTCTATCAGGGCTACAAGTCCTCGCTACACTGCGTTTCGCTCCGGGCTTTTCACTACTATCCCTCACGCTCGTCGCAATGTATAAGGTATACCTCTCTATCTTGCTATCATTATTTTTTGTGTTTGCACTTCATTCTTGCTCGTCACTTTTAAGACATAATAGCCGGCCGGCAAATCATGAATATGCAATTTGTAAAGCTGACCTGTACCTTTTTTCACGACCCATGTTTTTACATTTTTCCCCACTGAGTTGATCAAATCAATTTGCATTTCATTGTTCACTGCGCTTTCAAATAAAATAGTCAATTCATCATTTGCTGGAGAAGGATACACTTGCACTGAATTATTTTTATGTACATCCTGAATTAAGTTTGGCGATATAATGGTATTCAAGGTGGTGTTTGTGACAACAGGTGGATTAAAATCAAAATAAATGGATGCGGTATTTTTTATTTCATCACCTACAACATTACCGGCTTTTTGATGCACACGATACGCAATAAAGCCATGACTTAATGGTTCGTTGACATTGCTGTCAGGAAGATTGATTTGATTAAATTTAAATTGAAGTATGTTTCCATTCAATACTTCAACCATATAATTATGACTGCTCGCCAATACTTCAAAGGTATTGATAGTGACATTTGGCGAAAGTGTATCCATTATTTTTATATTCATGGCTTCGGCCGTTCCTGTATTTTGAAAACGAACCATATAATCTAAAACAGAATCATTAGTGGTGATACCTCCATTGCTTCCCACACCTTCCGGACTTACACTTTTATCATTCGGATCATATGATGTTGAAGTAAATTTATTGACGCAATAATAGTTGTTCAACAAATTTGAATCAGCGCCGAGAACCGGAAATACAGAACCACAACTTTGCATATACAAACCCATTGGATACGTTGCCGGTGTATTCACAAAAACCTGTATTGGCGAAGGCAAAATACACCAAGTGTACCAAGGTCCGGGAGGTATAGCAATTATCCAAGTGAGTGAATCACCATTGGGCGTGCTTGTTACATTGCTGGGCGTTGGATTGGCATAATTGTAAATCAATGAATCATTCAACACAAAAGTTACTATAGCATTCACTGTATCTGAAGTATTATTGGAAGGATATATTTTTATATTCGAATAAGATCCACCGGGCACATAACGTGTACTATACATGTATAGCTCGAGATCAACTGCATTGATAGTACTGTCTTTAAAATCGACACCGCTTACATTGGATAAGCCTGATGAAATACTTAAAGAAGAAGGTTGTATGCATCCATTCGGAAAAATATAGGATGGAAGTATTTGCGAAATTGTATGATTACCATAAGGCACATTATTAAAAACATAATCACCAGAAAAATTTGTATAAGCCAATGCACCGTTCGATAATTGCAATTTAATATTTTGAAGAGGAATATCACCGGCATTTAACACGCAATCATGATTCGTGTCTGCATATACTTTACCTGAAATGCTTCCACAGTTCATTCCAATATTGGTAACCGAATCAATAAAATAAAAACAATCGCCGCTTCCATTACTAATGGTAACCGTATAGGTTCCTGAAACAATATTGGCAAGGTCTTGTGTGGTGTCACCATTACTCCATAAATAAAATAACCCTGATGAAGGATTTGGTGTAATATCAATCGCGCCATCACCTGCATAATAACATGTTTCATCGTAGATAGAATCGGAGACTGTGATTCCGCTGAGCAGTGCCGAACCTATAACACTTATTGTTGTTGACGTTGTGCACCCGACTGTATTAGTAGCTGTTATTGTATATGTTCCCGAAGAAAGTGCGCCAAAAACTCCGGTAGTATTGGTTGATGTGAATGGAGAAATTGTAAAGGATATTGGCCCACTTCCTCCTGTTGCACTACAAATAATAATTCCATTGGCTCCGCAAACAGATGGAGTAGAAGAAACGACTACTGCAAGCAGAGGAGGATCCGTTAATGTGACTTGATTGGTACAAGTATTCGATAGCGCATCGGTCGCTGTAATTGTATATGTATTCGCTTGAAGGTTTGAATAGGTCGCAGTTGGGCTTGAGGTATTGATGATGACATTGCCGGGATTTAAAACAAAAGTATAAGGCGAATTAATGCTACCATCACTCACAGAAATTGAACCATCACTTAAGCCATTACAAGAAGGGTTTATTTGAGCTATTGTATTTATTGTCCCACTTACATTATTGATAACAGAACCTGTACATCCCTGCGCATCTAAGACGTTTAATGTGTACGAACCAGCACATAAATTTGAAATTGTTCCTGATACCAAAGTTCCGGATGGCAAGACATTATAAGCAAAAGGAGGTGTTCCAGTCATGCTGCCAAGCGTAATTGAGCCATTGCAATTACAACTGTTTGTGATAGCAGAAGATGCGAATGTAATAGCCGGATATATTGTAATTATTGTTGATGCAGATACCGCAGGGCAAGTACCACTTGCAGGATATGTATTAGTTATTGTATAAG
>JANNYV010000342.1:0-5949 GCA_031410275.1 Bacteroidota bacterium | reverse complement strand
TCAGTTCAGTTTTTAGTATTTGCTTATTTATTCACTGCCGGTTGGCTTTGTGGCTGGGGCTTACAGCGAATTTCATTTTTCCCGATTGTTTTATCAGGCATACTATTATTGCTTTGTTTATTTTTAATTGCAAAGACAGGCAACCTCACTTCACCCGAAAAATTAATTCAATATTTAACACCTGTTGTGTTGTATTCAATTTATATGATTTATACCAATGAATCATTGAGAAATACAGAAAACACATCAGGTAAATTTTGGTGGCGGTTTAGTAAGCGACTATTTTTATTTTCTTCATTGTTGTTGTTGTTATTCGGGAGCATTATTTATTTAATGTATCCGGAAATTTCAGAACGGGTAGAAGAATACGGAGGCGGAGCAAAAGACGGTGAAAACCAAATGCTGAAAAATAATAAAGACGGAACCGTTGAGAATAAACAATCGATGGGATTAGGGGCAAATAATAAGCGCGATAAAAATCCTGATCCTCTTTTCTGTGCGCATATAGATAATTATTTGGGTGGAACTGAAATTCCAAATCCACTTTATTTGACTTCATTTCACTTTACAAAATTTGATACACTCACCGAAACATTTGAACGCGATACAACACTTGCCTTCAGTGATGAATTTCAACCCAACCCTTCGAAAATTCAATTGTTCTCGACCTATAAAGATAGCAGCCGTATACGAAATGCATTCAGCAATACACATCGAAAAACAGTTGAGGTTGAAGTATATAAGAAGCGATTCTCAAGCTCAGCCTTTGTGGCACCCAGTACTGCCTTTTGGGTTCAACCTATCACTGTTGAAAAAGAATTTCAAAGGGAATTTTCAAGCGGCTATCGAAGCAAAAGTTATGTGTCGGATTTAAACAGTGCCTATTTTATTTATAATACGGACAACCCGGAGATTGTGCAATTTCAGCAACATCGTTTCGAAGAATTGCGCAAAGCAAAAAGCTATACAAACATGGATAAAAAATTCATGGACTATTATACTTTCTTTCCTTCCGCTTCGCAATATCAAAAAATAAAAACCTTATCGGATAGTCTTGCCAAAGGAAAAACAACAACTGTTGATAAAGTACTTAGTGTGCGTGATTACTTTTTGCATCGCAATGCATTAGGTGAAAAAGATTTTTCCTATACCGATAATCCCGGTGTACCGGGCTTACCGGGCGCTTCTAAACTCATGTACTTTTTATTTGAAAGCAAGAAAGGATATTGCGCGTATTACGCAGCAGCCAGTGTATTTATGCTACGGGCAATGGGCATTCCTTCACGTATTGTGACCGGCTTTTTAACAGTTGACCGAAGTGATAAAAATAAAGGATGGTATTGGTTTTATGAAGATCAATCGCATGGTTGGGTACAAGTGTATTTCCCTGAATATGGTTGGATAGATTTTGATACGACTGTCGGCAATGATGATGCACAGCAATCTCCCACACCTGACGGCACGCCACCCATGCAACCACCTAATCCTGTGTTTGCAGTTGGCGGCAATATACTAAGTGTCGACACCATTCAAAAAATTGCGGAACTTCATATTCATAATATTGTATTCAAAGATGTGGAATATAAAGAAGTCGATGCGGACATGACCTTAGATTTAAAAACAGCGAATATTTGGAAAGACAGTGTGCAATTAAATATTCATCAATTGATGAAAGGGAATTTAGTAATGGCTGTTTCTTATGCCGAAAAACTTAAGGCTTTTTCACCTGAAAAAACTGCCAAAGCCTTACTCAATAAATTCCCTTCACCTACACCAATTGATGAAGTGTATATTAAATCGATTAATGAAAAAGAAAAAAATACTGATGTAAAAAAAGAAGTCAAAGCAAGACCATTTACGTTTTATTTAAAATTAGCCGGACTTACATTATTGATATTGTTACTACTTTTATTTTCGGTCCCGTTTATTGTTTACAAATGGTACGCATATAAAATGAGAAGTTCCAACCAAGCAAAAGAAAAGGCTTACTATATATATCGCGCTGCCACTTTTTTACTAAACCAATTAAAAATAGCAAGGGAACATAAAACACCATGGCAATTTGCACAACAGATTGTTGACAAAAACTACGGAACAAATTTCACCGACTTTATGAATGTGTATTTAAAAACAAAATATGCCGGTCAGGAATTAAATGAACAAGAGAAAAAATTTATTGCTGCATTTTTCCCTCCATTTGAAAGCAAGATAAAATCGCATTTTAAAACAAGAACACGTTTTGTCCGTTTCTTAAATTTAAATACTTTTATACAATATTATTATTTACCCGAACCCGAAACAATATCATAATACCATGGATACAACAGAAACTGAAACCCCGATGATTGATTCCCAATCAATCATTCAGCCTACATCAACTGAAAAAATAGAACGTCTTATTCAAAATATGGAAAGCGTTATCAAAGGGAAACCTGCACAAATCAAACAAGTAGTTGCCTGCCTCTTAGCGAAAGGGCATATTTTAATGGAAGACAACCCCGGTACCGGAAAAACAGTATTGGCAAGAACCTTAGCAGGATCTATATCAGGAGAACAAGCTGGGAATGCCATATTTAAACGGGTGCAATTTACCCCTGATTTACTTCCTATGGATTTGCTCGGAACCCATGTGTTTGATGATGCAAAAAAAGAATTTATTTTTAAACGAGGTCCATTGTTTTGCAATGTATTATTGGCAGATGAAATCAACCGTGCATCACCCAAAGTGCAAAGCGCCTTGTTAGAATGTATGGCAGAACATCAAATTACGATGGGCGAAATGACCTATAAATTAGAGAAACTATTTTTCACTATCGCTACACAAAATCCGATAGAAATGGAAGGCACCTACCCTCTTCCGGCTGCTCAACTCGATCGTTTTTTTATGAAAATTTATTTCGGGTATGTGAATGAAGAAACTGAAATTGACATTTATAAAAACTATTTACATATCAGTTCTAATTTAGAGCATATCAAGCAAGTGCTTTACCTCGAAGAGGTTATACTACTACAACAAGACGTGGAAGATGTATTTGTAGATGATGAAATTGTAATAGCAGTCTGTAATTTGGTTCGTGCAACCCGTATTCATGAAGGCATATCATTGGGCGCATCGACACGAAGTGGTATTACATTTTTGAAATGTTTGAAAGCAAATGCGCTGGTGAATGGTAGAACCTTTGTCATTGAAGATGACGTGAATGATATTACTATACCCGTACTTGATCATCGTTTGATGTATAAAAACAAAGAAGCCAAACAAACCGCACTCAAACAATTGCTCGGAAAGGAAATGGACAGATTAGGAAAATTGAAATTATTTTAAAGCCAGCAGCTGTTAGCCAATAGCTAGTAGCTTTTAGAAATACCATTCATGAATTCATCTTCACTTGAAAAAATAAAATATTATTGTGCTTATCAGGAACGTAGCCATAAAGAAGTCCGAAGCAAATTACTCGAGCTAGAAGTGTATGGGAATGAATTGGAAAATCATATAAGTACTTTAATCGATGAAAATTATTTAAATGAAGAGCGTTATGCCTGTGCAATTGCTCGCGGAAAATTCACCTATAAACAATGGGGGCGAAATAAAATTTTACAAACATTAAAGCTGCAACAGGTATCTGCCTATTGTATCAAAAAAGCAATGAAGGAAATTGCCGAAGATGATTATATAAAAACAATTCAGCAATTGAGCATTAAGAAATTAGCTACGTTGAGTTCAGAAAAAAATAAGTTCATTAAAATGACTAAACTCAAAAATTACCTATTACAAAAAGGATATGAATTTGACTATATCAATGATATTCTGAAATCTAATTTCTAAATTTACATCTTATGTCTACACTTACATTTACACTCATCCAAAGCAACCTTTTCTGGGAAGACAACGTTTCTAATTTGAATATGTTTGAAGAAAAAATAAAACAAATTTCAGAGCCTGCAGAAATAGTAGTGTTACCCGAAATGTTTTCAACCGGATTTAGTATGAAGCCCTCTGTACTTGCAGAAGATATGGATGGCAAAACTATGCAATGGATGAAAAACATAGCCGCTGAAAAAAAAATAATCCTAACGGGTAGTTGCATTATTAAAGAGAATGAGCAATATTTCAACAGATTAATTTGGATGCAGCCCGACGGCAAATACGGCATGTATGACAAACGTCATCTATTTTCATATGGTGGTGAAGACAAAGAATTTACACATGGCACAAAACGTTTTATTGCACAAGTCAAAGGATGGAAAATTTGCACCATGATTTGTTACGATTTGCGTTTCCCTATTTGGAACAGGTTAGCCAAAGAAGATGAATATGATGTATTGATGGTGGTTGCCAATTGGCCGGCGAAACGCATCTCGGCATGGAAAGCCTTATTGCGTGCACGTGCAATCGAAAATCAATGTTATGTTGTGGCTGTAAACAGAACGGGCAAAGACGGTACAGGGCTCGAATACACCGGAGAAAGTTGTGTCATTCATCCTACCGGAGAAATACTTTATTCAAAAGCAGATGATGAAGATGTTTTTACAATCACTCTCAACAAAAAAGAAGTGGAAGAAGCACGAACTACCTTTCCATTTCAAAAAGATAAAGATGAGTTTATTATCTTATAAAATAATAAGTGATGTTATGCGCGAAGAAATAATCAGCAACAAAATAGTAGAACATTTATTGGCGACAGATATTTTTGCCGATGTGCCTTTGGACATATTAAAAAAGAATGCACCTCAACTAAACTTACTCCATTTCACTGAACAAGAATTTATCATTCGTAAAAATGAAACAGGTGGTACGATGTTCATTATTGTGTATGGGAATGTAAAAGTACATGATGATGATTTTGTTGTAGCGACCTTACATACAGGTGATTACTTTGGCGAGATGTCCTTGTTACACACATCACCTCGTTCGATGTCGGTTTCAGCTTTAGGCAATGTAGAGGTTATCCGTATCAATCAGGAATCTTTTTACAATATATTAAAAGACCAGCCCGACTTGATTAAGAAACTAATCAGCAATTTAGTGATTCGCTTACGCGCCCAGAATGATGTTATGATTGCCGAATTCAAATCGCGTGAAGAAGAATTAAAACGTCAGGTAGAAGAGCAAACTTATTTGTATCGAGAACAAAAAGATCGTGCTGAACAAAGTGAAAAATTCAAGCAGCAATTCCTGGCAAATATGAGTCATGAAATTCGTACACCCATGAATGCAGTGACCGGCATGACGAATTTACTAATTGATAAAAATCCCCGTAACGATCAGATTCATTATTTAGATGGCATCAAAAAGTCAGGTGAGATTCTGCTACATATTATTAATGACATTCTTGACCTCTCAAAAATAGAAGCCGGAAAAATGGAGTTGGAGAAAATAGATTTTTCTGTGCGCGAAGTTGTAGAACAAGTGAAGCTTACCCTGCAGCACAAGGCAGAAGAAAAAGGGATTGAACTTAAAACAGAAATCGACAACAATATTACTGACATCCTCTTAGGTGACCCCGTACGTCTAAATCAGATACTGATAAATTTAACCGGTAATGCCATTAAATTTACAGAAGAAGGAAGTGTAATGATTGGCTTGAAGCTTCATGAAAAAACACCTCATCAAAATCAAATTATATTTTCTGTATCTGATACCGGAATTGGAATTCCACAAGATAAACTTGAAACTATATTTGAAGGTTTCTCACAAGCTAATGCTTCGGACAATCGCAAATTTGGAGGCACCGGTTTGGGGCTAACCATTAGCAAGCAATTGGTTGAAATGATGGATAGTAATATTTTAATAGAAAGCACTGAAGCTATTGACAACAATGACTTTCACGGCACTACATTTTCATTTCGTATTGGCCTTGCTGTCGGCTCTGTAGAGCGTTTACACAAGCGAATTTTATCAGAGGAACATCTTGATGGTAGTATCCTTGATGGTCTTCATGTATTGAT
>JANNYV010000341.1:0-1858 GCA_031410275.1 Bacteroidota bacterium | reverse complement strand
GCTATTAAAATGGATCAGGTTGCGGAACCTTTTATTCGACGAAAAGCGATTCGACATTTAGAAAAAGGTCGCGTCGTTATTTTTGGTGCTGGTACCGGCAACCCATATTTCACTACCGATACTGCAGGTTCACTACGTGCTGTTGAAATTAGTGCAGATGCTATTCTTAAAGGAACAAGAGTCGACGGCATTTATGACAGCGACCCTGAAAAAAATAAGGACGCTGTTAAGTTCGAGCGAATTTCATTTAGCGATGCGATTTCTAAAAATTTGAAAGTAATGGATATGACAGCATTCACACTTTGTCAGGAAAACAAAATGCCTATCATAGTTTTTGACATGAATACAGCCGGAAATTTAAGTGAAATTATTGCCGGCAATAATATCGGAACGTTGGTAAAAGATTAGTGGAGTTTCACGATTTAAATTTTCATAAAATCATTTTCATTGTTTTATTATAAATTCAAATGCATTCTTATTACATTTAGATTGTAATAGCATAGTATGAAATTTGAAGACGTCTTAAAACATATTTCCGAGGAATTTACTCAAGCATGGAATGATGGCGACTTGGGTAAAATTGTACATTTTTTGACGAATGATATTTCTGTTCAATCACCTAATATATCTCGACTTTATCCTGAGAATACAAATAATATTATCGTTGGAAAAGAAAATGTAATTAACTATTGGAAACTTCTCAGCGAAACATATGGCTATTTTGAAGTCGCTCAAACAAGCATTCAAAAAAGAGACAATCATGTTGTTACAATGAATACTATTGTAGGAACAGGTATTACTATTAAAGAAACGTTTAAGGTAAATGAATATGGGAAAATTAAAGAATTGATCTATGAATATTCAGATGCCGCTTATCAACTACCGATGAGAGGCACTTCAATAATTACTGTGGAACCTCTGCCTATACTCGAGTCAAAATGAACAGTGCCATTTAAATATTCTACCCTTGATTCGATATTTTTCAACCCCATTCCTGCTTTCTCACCAAGATTGCTTGTATCAAATCCGACTCCATTATCTTCAACAATAAATGTCAATTCATTTTTCTCTCTGATAAGTTGAATGGTCACTTCACTTGCTTTTGCATGTTTAATTATATTATTGACAAGTTCCTGTAATATTCTGAATATAACAGTTTCAACATTATCTTCTAAACGTGTATTCAATCCTAAAACCTGTAAATTAATTTTCAGTTTTTCATTCCCCATTCGATGCACAAAATCACGAACAGCTGCAACCAGCCCTGATTTTAATAACGCATTTGGTATCATGCTATGCGATACGGCTCGAACTTCAGTGGCCGCATCTTTAATAAGATCGAATGCATTTTGCAACGCAGAATTTTTAGGGTCATTCGGATTGATCTGTTCAATGAATGATTCTAATTGCATTTTTGCAGCCACCATCGTTTGAGCCACTCCGTCATGAAGATCGCGGGCAATACGCACTCGTTCCTTTTCTTCTGCTTCAATAATTGCCTTGCTACGTTGTTCTTTCTCATGAATAATAGTCGCATCTATCTCCTGTTGCTTTTTGCGTTGGAAGAAATTGTAATATGCAATTGATATAACTAAACCAAGTGCAATAAATCCTAACAAAAGGTTTCGTTGATTTTTGTTCCTTGTCTCTGTCAATTTTTTTTCGGCTGTCAATGCTTCAATTTGCCTTACCCGTTTTTCAGTCTCATACTTTGTTTGTAATTCATTTATTTGCCGGCTTCGTTTTTCATTGAAAATTTCATCATTCAATAAGGTGTATTTGATATGATAATCATACGCCTGTTTATTATCACCTCGATTTGAATACAATTCAGCCAAGAGCTTATAACAGTAAGCAG
>JANNYV010000340.1:0-5680 GCA_031410275.1 Bacteroidota bacterium | reverse complement strand
ATTTTATAATGCCATGGGTTATTATCACTTTGTGGTGCCACTAGTCCCCCGCAATACGATTTAAACGAATAAATATCAGCGCCCAATCTCTCTACTTCATCTATTATTTTCATGGCACTCATATGATCTATACCCGGGTCTAATCCTAATTCATTCATAAATAAAAGTCCGGCATTCCGGGCATCAACATGTAAACCTTTTATTTCTTCTGAAAGATAGGAGGCTGTGATTAAATGCTTTTTAAGATCAATACAATCTTTGGCAACGATAAAATGCAAAGACGGCGGCAATAACGATATAACAATATTCGCATTGGTAATTTGTCTTTTTCTCAATACTTCTTCATGAATGTCTAACTGCACTGCTGTACCAAACGAATGGTCTCCGATTTTAGCCAAAGCTGCATTCAGATTAGAATCGGCAACGGTCACCTGCCAAAAATATTTATTCGAATAATCTAATAAATATTTAATCAGATAGGAAGATGACTTTCCGGCGCCAAAAACCAAAATATTGGTCATATAATTTCTTGTCTTGTTTTTTAAATAAATAATTTACATTTGCAAAGATATATCTATAAAAATATTTACAAGAATGAAAAAACGTACATTCAAATTTATTTTATCTGCTTCATTGGTTGCACTGTTATTTAATTCATGTGCCTCTCAAAAAAAGTACGGTTGCCCGAATCATATATCTATCTTTAAAATGTTAGGTCTATAAACCAATAAAGTATGGAATGGAAAATACTTTCCGGTCTTCAACAGATTGATACAATTATTCAGGAAAGTTTTGTCAGGCCCATTGCAATTTTCAAACATAGTACCCGTTGCTCTATTAGTCATATGGCGAAAGGCAGATTAGAGCGTGAGGTATCGCCTGTTAATCTTGATTTTTACTACTTAGACTTGCTAAATTACCGACAGATTTCCAATACGCTTTCCGAAAAATTTTCGGTCCATCACGAATCTCCTCAAGTCCTTTTAATAAAAAATGGGGAATGTACCTATGATGAAAGCCATAATGGAATTCGTATGGAAGAATTGGCCGCACAAATGAATGGCTAATACCGAATCGACAGTATAAGATGATTTCATTTAGAATAAGAAATATAAAATAAGGAAGTAAGAACCTCGAACATCGTTTTGCTATTCATATCTTTTCTCGAGGCTCACTTCACTATGTTCAATTTCACCGGATAGAGGCGGGTTATTTTTTTGAATAGATACAAATAAATAGCTAATTTGAGGATACCGGACTTTGGTTTCCGATTCAATAGATTGAACAACTTCTTCCAACAAATACTTGGGTATTGTAAAATTGTTCTTTACTATTTCAAGCAAGACTTCGTAGTTTACTGTAGTTTCTATACTCAACGGTTTTTCATTTGAAGTAAAACCAACCTTTACATTCACAATAAAATAATTCCCAAGCACCCGTTCTTCTTCATAAAATCCATGAAAGCCAAACAGTTTGATAGTATGTAAAGAAACGTAAAAGATAGAATGATTTTAAATTCATTAAGGAATCACTGCCACGCGCTTCACCGCTTCATATTCACTTACAAAGGCATCATTACTGACATACAAATGAACGAGGAATGTATCGACACCTGAAGGAATAAAATAAACGGTTGCATCAGTACTTGTCCCACCATCAGGCATTACCCAACGTTGCGTTGTAAAATGTTTCGAGCAATTGACCAACACCAATGTATCTGTTTGCTTAATGGTCACAAGGTCATCAACCGAGGCGGCTGACTCCGTGCAAATACTTGGTATTGGCTCACCTTTGCGTTTGCAGGCGAAAGCAAATAAACATATTGAAAGAAGTAGAAGAAGTTGTTTCATAACGTACATAAAGTGAGCCAAATGTAAATCTTATTTTTGAAAGATTTGACAACTTTCTCAAAGTTTACACACAAAATATATTTCATGTAGAATGCCCCGAAGTATGTCGGGCGGTCGATTTTTTTTCAACTTCTTTCTTTACTTGACTATAGTTTGAGGAAAAGCCGTTAAGCCATGAAAAATAATTTTGAAATTGTGTTCACCTTTTATTTATTGCGCCACCCATTGTTCGGGATTTACTTTAAACGGCGAACCATTTGCACCCACTTTCCAAATTTCAAAATGAATAAGTGTATTGCCATCATCATCGGTTGAAACTGTACCAATTGCTTGTTTGGTGCTAACTCTCGAACCCTTGGTGACAGTGACTTTGCTGAGTTTAGAATACACCGTATAAAATGAACCGTGATTGATTAATACGGTTTGTCCCATGCCGGGCACATTGATAATAGAGTTTACTTCCCCTGAATAAATGGCCCTTGCCGTTGCTCCAATACTTGTTTTAATATCAACACCATAATTTTCTGTGATTACATTAAACAAGGGATGTTTATTTTTCCCGAAATGCTCTGCAACATAACCTTTCTCAACCGGCCATGGAAGTTTTCCTCTGTTGGCTTCGAAATTGTTTGTCAATTCTCTTTCTTCGGGCGTCAATGAAAATTTATAATCGTCACGGTCAAATGTTTTCACGCTTGGTTTCGAACCCGGCTCAACATTATTACTTACATAAGAAGAACTTTCTGTAGGTCTGCTTACCGAAGTTTTCGGAATTTCATTATCAGCTAATGTTTTTACATACCTTGGATTCCCCATTGGCTGATTCGATGTCAAACGAGCTTGTTCACGGTCTTGTCTTTTTTTATCTTCGACCAATTGACGCTGGTATTCTTCCTGCTTTTGCTTCTCTACTAATAATTGGCGTTGCCTATCTTCTTGTTTTTGCTTTTCTGCAAGTAACTGCCGTTGTTGTTCTTCTTGCTTTTTCCGTTCAATGGCAAATTGTTTTTCTTTTTCCGTTCGTTGCGATTCTGAAAGCTTGGATGCTTTACGTTCTGCTTCTTCTTGTTTTTTTCGTTCAATAGCTAACGCTTGCTCCCTGCTTTCACGATCTTTTTTATCCTGCACCAATTTCCTTTCCTGATCTTCTCTACGTTGTTTATCAACCAAGGCTTGTCTTTCTTTTTCGGCTTGCCCTTTCTTTGCTAGCGCCAATTGTTTTGCTTCATCCTGTGCTTTCTTATCAGAGACTAATTTCTTTTCTTTATCAGCCTGTAAGCGTCTCATTTTTTCCTGCTGTATTTTTTCATCAATCGAGCGCTTTCGTGCAATTTCAATTTCCTTTTTAATGGCACTCGAAATAGCTCTGTTTAAATCATCGGCTGCACGTTTCTTTTTTGCTAAGTCAACAATTAAATCCTTTTCTTTTCCTTTTAGTTCAGTGACCACTTTATTCTTTTCTGCTGTCTCAGCTTCCAGTATTTTATTTTGTTGTTCTTGCGCCATCAGTACAAAATCTTTCTTTTGCTTCTGTTGATTCAATACCGTTATTTTATTATTGAGTTGCTTCCCTGCTGATGTAATTTTAATTGCTTGTTCGGCACGATAACTTCTATATTGTTTCACATATTGCAAACGCCTGGCGGCATCATTAAAAGAAGCCGACGAAAATAAAAAGACAACCATATCCGAAGATGTTCTGTTCTTATAGGTATAACGAACCATCTCAGCGTATTGCTTTTTTAATGTATCTAATTGTGTTTTTAAAACAACAACATCTTTATTGGCTAAATTAATATTTTCTTCAATGATATTAATTTCGTTGTTGATATTGGCGATGAGAGATTGCCTTGCACTAAGTTTTGTTTGCAATGCCTGTAACTCGGTGAGCGACGCTTTTTTATCTTTACGAAGTTCTGCTAATTCAAGAGTGGTTCGTTTTATTTCTTCGAGAATAGACATACGCTGACTCTCTAATTGTTCGCGTGATTGATTTTTTCCCGGCTTTACGGCTACACTAGTTTTTTGCGCCATTGTACAAACGTGCAACAACAACAGTACGATAAAGAGTATGTATTTTTTTATTCCCATGCGTGATGAAGGACAAAAATAATTTTTTAAACCTAAGTAAAAGATAAATTAATGGTAAATGTTCAAGTTAGAGAATCCTAAGAATGGACAATTGATAATGGACAATTGATAACTAGGAAATTTAATACTGATGTCTACGTTGTCAATTTTCAACTGTCAATTATCAATTTCTATAACGTTTCCTTCAACCATCTGTAAAATTCTTTATGCCATACCATAGCTGTTTGTGGTTTTAGTACCCAATGATTTTCTTCGGGCATATAAATGAATCTGCTTTTTATATCTTTTAATTGCGCTGCTTGAAAAGCTTGCATGCCTTGCTCTACAGGTACACGGTAATCTTTTCCACCTTGATAAATCATAATAGGCGTATTCCATTTATCAATAAAATTGCTAGGGCTATAATTGTCATAACTTTTTTGTGCTTCACGATTCGCATCCCAATAATTGCCACCTATATCCCAATTTGCAAACCAAAGTTCTTCGGTAGTTCCGTACCAGCTTTTCAAATCAAACAGACCATCATGTGCAATAAATGTTTTGAACCTGTTTTCATGAATACCTGCCAACATAAAAATAGAATAGCCTCCATAACTAGCTCCTACTGCACCTCTGCGCTCTTTATCGACATAGGGCTCATTCGAAATATCATCAATAGACGCCAAATAATCACGCATCGGATCGGCTCCCCAACCTTTACTGATATTTTCATTCCATTTAGTTCCCCAACCCGGCATACCGGTTCTGTTCGGTGCAATAATAATATATCCGTTACTTGCCATTAGTTGAAAATTCCAGCGGAATGAATAGAACTGTGTCAACGCACTTTGCGGTCCACCTTGACAATAAAGAAGGACAGGATATTTTTTTGTTGAATCGAAACCCGGTGGATAAATGACCCATGAAAAAAGCTTATCGCCATTTTCTAATTCTGTGTATCGTTCCTTTACAGGACACATGTTTATGTTTGCATAGGCACCATCATTTACATGTGTGAGTTGCGCCATGTTCCCCGAAGAAATATCTACAGTATATACCTCCACTGCATGATTCATATCTGTACGAGTCACATACAATGTATTTCCTTTTTGCGCTGCAATACCATTGACATCAAATTGTCCGGATGTAATTTGCTTTACCGCAGAAGCCCCTTCACTTGCATCTAATTTATTGCTGACTTCAAAAAGTTGTTCGGTACCGTGAAAAGGAGCTATGAAATAAATAGTTTCGTTATCATCACTCCATCTAAAACTTCCAACTGTTTCATCCCAATCTTTTGTCAAACATGTTTTCACTTTTGTTTGCCAATCCATCATCCACAATTCATTTTTATCGGCTTCATACCCATCACGTTCCATACTGAGCCAAGCCAGTTTTGTTCCATTATGATTGAAAATCGGATTTGTATCATACCCTTTCATCTCTTCTGTAAGATCAGTGGTATTGCCGCTTGCAATATCATACATATAAATATCGGTATTGGTACTGGTTGCATAATCCTTACCCATTTTCTTTTTCGAAACATATAATACTTGATTCCCATCCGGAGAAAATAATAAATCTTCTTCTCCACCGAAGGGTTTTTGTGGGCAATCAAATAATTCATTCGGCATTAAATCTTTTTCCCGTAATGCAAAACCGGCAACATTTTCTGCTAAAAAAATATGCGAGTAATTTCCATCTTCCCAGGTGTCCCAATGACGTTGATTGAGGTTGTCGTAAATCTGTACATTTGATTT
>JANNYV010000339.1:0-2598 GCA_031410275.1 Bacteroidota bacterium | reverse complement strand
GTATGGAAATAACACAAACGAAATTGAATGATTGCTTTATCATAAAGCCAACCTTATTTGAAGATGCAAGAGGTTTCTTTTTTGAAAGTTTTAATCTTCAGAAATTTAAAGAAGCCACCGGTATAAATATTAATTTTGTACAAGACAATCAAGCCAAATCGAATTATGGTATTCTACGCGGGTTACATTTTCAGAAAGGCGAACATGCGCAAGCAAAACTCGTCAGTGTTATTAAAGGAAAGGTATTGGATATTGCCGTTGATATGCGCCCCGAATCAACAACCTATTTACAACATATAGCTGTAGAATTATCGGAGCAAAATCATTGGCAATTGTTTGTCCCACGGGGATTTGCACACGGATATGCCGTTCTCGAAAATGAAACTATCTTCTTTTACAAATGCGATAATTTTTATAATAAGGAATCAGAAGGCGGCGTCATTTATAATGATTCTACGTTGAATATCGATTGGCAATTGAAAGAAGAAGACATGGTATTATCTGAGAAGGATAAGGCATTACCTATTATATAGAACATTGAATCCGATGATTTGTATCCCCACATACACCTTCCCTCCTTTTACCATACGCTATCTCCAATCTATTTTCTTCTGAAAGGTCTGAGGACGCAGACCACGAGTGAAATTATTTAGGTTGTCGTCATTGCTTTGCGAAGCCATCTCATTTTCGTTTTGGTGCTGGTTAATGGATTCTCATTAATTGATGGGCAAACTATATACGGAAGAAGGGAGTATTTTTAACTGACAATGTAATGCCGCAAGCCCGCACATATGGGATTTCTAAAATCTCATGACATTTTAGTCAGTGATTGAAATGGAGCGTGTGCGCCGCCCAAATAATTTGCACAATAAATAAGGTGTCTATTATTTAGTGAGTGGGAATTGCTTCATCGCCATACCCCGCCACACCGCCACTTACAGCCATTTTCATTGCATCTGCCGGATTCATATCAAGTGGTATGACACTCTCTTTATCTACAATTACGGTCACGCCACTGACAGCATATGAATGTGGCATATACACGGCCATTTTATTTTCTAATCCCATGCCATGCAAATCTGTTTGTGTAATAAACCCGATTTGATAAAGTGCAGGCTCCGTTCGCATTTTTACTAAAACGGGTTTTGTAAATTTTCGTTTATCTCCCATAAAACTCTCAACCACTTCCTTCACAGAGGTATAGATGAATTTTAAAAAGGGAGTTCGTTCAAGAATGCTGTCAAAAAAATCAATGAGGAATTTCCAAACAAAAAATGTGCTTCCAAGCCAGCCAATCAGTACCAATGAACTGATGACAATGAGGAATCCCAAGCCTCTTGGCACATAAGGGATTTTAGTATCGATAAAATCGAAAATAGAATAGGCTGCCCAAATGGTCACTGCTAATGGTGAAATGATAATAATTCCTTGAAGAAAATAACGTAAGATAAGACGGGCCGCTTTGCGCATGGTGCAAAGATAGTAGTACTTACATGATAAAATAAATAGAATTAAATTACTTTTGCGGCATGCAGGAAATTTTAGATAAAGTAGAACTATTAAAAAAGGAAATTCAAGAAACCTCGCTTCCGAATGCAGAAGCACTAGAGAAATATCGCATTCGTTTTTTAGGCACTAAGGGATTGGTGAAAGAGCTGATGAGCGAAATGAAAAATGTTTCCAAAGAAATGAGAAAAGATTTTGGAGAGAAGCTAAACGAATTTAAAATTTTTGCAGAAACAAAGTATCATGAATATAAAGGTGTAGAATCTCCGGAAGCAGGAAACAAGAAAGATGCCTATGATTATTCTTTGCCTGCTTATCCATCGGAAACCGGCAGCAGGCATCCGATACAAATTGTGATGAATAAAATGATTTCTATTTTTGAAAAAATAGGATTTACGGTTACTGAAGGTCCTGAGATAGAAGATGATTGGCATAATTTCAATGCATTAAATTTACCCGAAAATCATCCGGCCCGTGATATGCAGGATACCTTTTATATTTCTAAGAATCCGGATTGGTTGCTTCGTACACATACAAGCAGTGTGCAGGTACGTGTGATGAAAGAAGGTAAATTGCCGATACGTCAAATTTTTCCGGGGCGGGTTTACCGAAATGAAACGGTTTCTGCCCGTGCACATTGTTTCTTTCATCAGATTGAGGGGTTGTATATTGATGAGAAAGTTTCGTTTGCTGATTTGAAGCAAACACTTTATTATTTTGTAAAGGAAATGTTCGGAGCAGATGTAAATGTTCGGTTTCGTCCTTCGTATTTTCCGTTTACAGAACCAAGTGCAGAAGTAGATATTTATTGGGGATTAAAAACAGAAACCGACTACCGAATTACAAAAGGAACAGGTTGGTTAGAAATTATGGGTTGCGGAATGGTTGATCCTAATGTTTTGAAAAACTGTGGCATTAATCCTGACGAATACAACGGTTTTGCATTTGGAATGGGAATCGAAAGAATCGCCATGTTGTTGTATCAAATCGGCGATATCCGTATGTTTTATGAAAACGACGTTCGTTTCTTGGAGCAATTCAAATCAAGCATTTAAATATTTAAGAATGTTGATTAACGATTTCTGAAGGATT
>JANNYV010000338.1:0-2479 GCA_031410275.1 Bacteroidota bacterium | reverse complement strand
ATTTTCGGAATCAGATATTCAGGTACTCCGTCTGTAACGCCATCTGCTTTATCTATCAAATGCACAAATTCATGCAAAGCAGTTTGTGAACCGTCATTTCGTTTAAAGCCATCACGCAAGGCGCGAAGAGAAAGTATCATGGTGTCATTCATCGCACCGTCGCCAACCATGCCCATGATATGATTGTGCTCATCAACTTTGAAACTGTCATCGAAGTGATCTTCATATAAAATAATTTCCCGGATATTTTGATATTCCCAATCTGGAAATGAAAATAACGGCATGATAGCACTCGATGCAATCAATACTTCATCTAACGTGGTATGCGTTACGTTTCCGACATCCGTAAATTTTACTTCTTGAATAAAATGAATTACACGGTTCTTGAAATTTTCTTTTTGTGCAGGTGTTGAAATGGTTTTATAAAATTCAACTTCTTCTTGTAAGAGATGTTCAATGTCTTGTACCGGTAATAAACTGATTTCTTTTTTTACCGGACGACTGCTATAGCGAATCAGGTAAATAATACCGCCGATAAAAATGATGAGTAAGGCAATTCCCATGAGGCGTTGAAGGTAATAAAAAAAACGTAAAGCAAACTGCTTATGCATTTCGCAGCGGTCGATGATAGGGTATCAATCTACAAAATTTTTTCTTCAAAGGAAACATCTTACATTCGCATCCATAAAAATAAAACAGAGAATGAAAGAAGTATTTATCGTGGCGGCAGTACGTACGCCCATGGGGAGTTTCGGCGCATCGTTGAAAGATTTTTCAGCGACAAAATTAGGTGCTATTGCCATTAATGAAGCCGTGAAAAGAGCCGGTATCAGTGGTGACGATGTGCAAGAAGTATTGATGGGCTGTGTGTTACAAGGCGGATTGGGACAAGCTCCTGCCCGTCAAGCATCGAAGTTTGCAGGCTTGCCAGATAGTGTAAATTGTACCACCGTAAATAAAGTGTGTGCAAGTGGAATGAAGGCAGTGATGCAAGCAACGCAGAGTATTTTACTGGGTGATAATGATGTGGTGGTTGCAGGCGGTATGGAAAGTATGAGCAATGCGCCATTCTATTCACAAAACATGCGTTGGGGTAATAAATTTGGAAATGTGAATTTGGAAGATGGTATTGCAAAAGATGGTTTGCTTGATGTATATCATAATTATCCGATGGGAAATGCAGCTGAACTTTGTGCTTCAGAGTGTAACATTTCGAGAGAAGCTCAGGACGCTCATGCCATTGAAAGTTACAAACGAAGTCAGGTGGCTTGGGATGCAGGAAAATTTACAAATGAAATTGTTGCAATAGAAATTCCTCAACGCAATGCAGAACCAAAACTATTTAATAAAGATGAAGAACCATGGAATGTAAAGTTCGATAAAATACCTTCCTTGAAACCGGTGTTTATAAAAGATGGAACTGTAACCGCAGCCAATGCCAGTACGATGAATGACGGCGCATCGGCGCTTGTCTTAATGAGTAAGGAAAAAATGGAAGCCTTAGGGTTGAAACCCGTGGCGAAAATTTTGGCTTATGCAGATGCTGAGCAGGCACCTGAATGGTTTACAACATCACCAAGTGTAGCCATGCCAAAGGCTGTAGCAAAAGCAGGTTTGACGATGGATCAAATTGATTTCGTCGAAATGAATGAAGCTTTCTCTGTGGTGAGTATCGCGAATATGCAAAAAATGAATCTCGATCCTGCTAAGGTAAATATCTACGGCGGAGCGGTTTCAATGGGTCATCCTTTAGGAAGCAGTGGTTCGCGAATTTTAGTTACGCTGATTAACGTTTTGCATCAAGAAAATGGAAAGTATGGTGTTGTTGGAATTTGCAATGGTGGAGGTGGTGCTTCTGCAATTGTAATAGAAAAATGCTAATTGAAATTATTTTTATGGGGTCAGCTTTTTCTCTTTCTTCAACTTGGGTGGCGATGGCACCGTTCAACTTGCAAGCTATTTTCATCTGATCACACCGCCTATTCGCAACAAGTATTAAATTTTGTTTTATATTGTTTGTTTCACCCAATTATTCTACGGTTAAAAAAAGAACGCCTACAATTTCCACTCAATGATGTCTCGAAAAATGAGGGGCTGAGACGACACGTAAATTGGATTTGTTAGTAAAATATATTTTTTTTTACCGATGATTTTATACGTCTAACCTCAATATTTTTTTTCAATATTATGTTATCGCTTTCTTTTTCTGTTTGGTCGATAATGTTCAACAAATGCAATAAAAAATACCTAGCTTCGAACATATAATTTATTTTATGCCATATAAATTTCTCCTTCTCAAAAAACTCTCTATTCTTCAAACAACAATATTTTGTGCCGTGCTCGGCATTGTCATTTTTTTTGGCGTTAAACTCAGTTTCGAAAATAAAATTTCTGCACAGGAAAGCAATGGAAATGCGTCTGATACCCGATTAAAAATGCTGCGGAATATGAATGGATATAAATATTCCAGACCTTTGAT
>JANNYV010000337.1:0-4588 GCA_031410275.1 Bacteroidota bacterium | reverse complement strand
GGTCAACGCCCAACAAGCACGCCGTATCCTTGACAGGATTGTTGGGTTTGAATTGTCTCCTATTTTATGGCGCAAAATTAGCCGGAGTAATTCCTTGTCTGCCGGTCGTGTGCAATCAGTTGCTGTTCGCCTGATTGTAGAACGTGAACGTGAGATTAATTCGTTTAATGCGACTAGTACGTATAGAATAGAAGCACTTTTTAACGCCAAAGATATCAATGATAAAAATGTTTCGTTTAAGGCAGAGTACACACCGAAAATTCCAAGCATTGAAGGCGCAAAAACGTTTTTGCAAAATTGTATTGGTGCGACTTATACGGTTGAAGATATTCAAATTAAACCTGCACGGAAATCGCCTTCGGCACCTTTTACAACCTCTACATTACAACAAGAGGCAAGTCGTAAACTTGGATATTCTGTTTCTCGTACCATGCAAGTTGCGCAACGTTTGTACGAGAGTGGAAAAATTACTTACATGAGAACGGATGCAGTAAGTTTATCGCAAACAGCATTAGATAATATTAGTCAGGAAATACGAACAAGTTATGGTGAGAAATATCATCAGCAACGCGTTTTTAAAAATAAAAATGAAAATGCCCAGGAAGCGCATGAAGCCATTCGCCCAACAAGTATGGAAGTGAGAGATGTCGAAGATTTTGAAACACAACGTTTGTACGAATTGATTTGGAAGAGAACAATGGCAAGCCAAATGGCCGATGCTGAATTAGAAAAGACCATCGCGAAAATCAATATCTCTACACAACCGGAAAAATTAACCGCTAGCGGTGAAGTATTAAAGTTTGATGGATTCCTAAAATTATATATGGAAGGAAAAGATGATGAAGATACTTCAGATGATGAAGATGAAGAAGGCATGTTGCCTTTATTAAAAGTAGGGCAGGGCTTAGATATTCAAACCATGAATGCAACTGAACGTTTCAGCAGACCGTTCCCAAGATATACAGAAGCCTCCTTGGTAAAGAAATTAGAGGAGCTGGGAATTGGCCGACCTTCAACGTATGCACCAACAATCAGCACCATTCAAAATAGAAATTATGTGGTAAAGAAAGATAAGGATGGTATTCGACGTGAATATCAAATTCTTTCCTTAATAGGTTCTGTAATTAGTCAAAAAGTGGCAGAGGAAAATACAGGAGCGGAAAAAAATAAAATGTTCCCGACTGATTTAGGTATGGTGGTGACTGACTTTCTAAAACTTCATTTTTCGGCTGTCATGGATTATAGTTTTACGGCAAAAATTGAAAGCGAATTTGATGAAATTGCAACGGGTAAAAAGGAATGGAGCAATATGCTGGCAAATTTTTATACACCTTTTCATGCATTGGTTGAAACAACAATGGAAACGGCCGAGCGCGCAAGTGGTGAACGTGAGTTAGGCATAGATCCTGAAAGTGGTAAGAAAGTAATAGCACGTATAGGAAGATTCGGAGCCATGATACAAATTGGTCATGCAGAAGATGAAGAAAAACCACGTTTTGCAACCTTGCGAAGCACGCAAAGTATAGAAACCATTTCGTTTGAAGAAGCTATGGAACTGTTTAAACTTCCGCATACTTTAGGGATGTATGAAGATTTGGAAGTTTCGGTAGCGATTGGTCGCTTTGGACCGTATGTAAAATGGGGCGATCAGTTTGTATCCTTACCAAAGGGTGAAGAGCCTTTAGAAGTAACCATGGAAAGAGCGATTGAAGTCATCAAATCGAAACAAGAAGGTGATGCGCCCATTGGTATGTATGATGAAAAACCAATTACTAAAGGCAAAGGACGTTTTGGACCGTTTATTAAATGGGATGGCTTGTTTATTAATATTCCAAAAGCCTATAATTTTGATACCATCAATGAACAGGAATGTGAAGAATTGATTCTAAAGAAAATAGATAAGGAAGCAAACAGGTATATCTTGAATTTCCCTGAGGAAAAAATTTCTGTCGAGAACGGGCGATGGGGACCATTTATTAAGTTTCAAAAGAAAATGTTGAAGCTGATTAAAGAGGGTGGCGGAAAATATACTCCGGAAGAAGTTGCATTATTGACATTAGCCGATATTAAGAAAATGATAGAGATTCAATTGCCAAATGCATTTGCAAAAAAAGCAACTAAAAAAGCAGCAGTAAAGAAGAAGAAGTAGGAAGACGGAAGACAGGAGACCGAAGACGGAAGACAGGAGACAGGAGACAGAAGACGGAAGTCTACATATAACATGATAACTCGTTATTCAAGAACCCGTAACACAATAACCCGTAACACAATAACCCTTAACTCCTTAACCCCTTAACTCGTAACTCTCCAACAGAAAAGAAATGGATCAAGAAGAAAGACATCATTCAAGTGCATACGACCATTTTAAATTTTCGATGGATATTGGGATGGGTGTTTTGTATATTATTATTTCAGGCTACGCCATGAAGATGAATTTTATTATTGAGAAATATGGGAAACAAACTGTTTGGATAATTGCGTCTTTATTTATTCTGTATGGTTCGTTTAGGATAGTACGAGGAGGCATCTCATTTTGGAAATTATATTCGTCGAAAGGAAGAAAGTAAGAAGCTCACTTTTTTTCACCAGATTCATTTAATTTTACATCCTATAATTTTATTTCATTTCTAACGTTATTATTTGATGATATATCCGATTAACTTAAAAAATATGAAGCACCTGAAAGGTATTTTGCTCGCCATAACAATTTTGCCATTTATTCTTTCGTCTTGTCAGGATGCAGCGCCACCCGATAATGAAACTTCAGGTAATATAAAAATCAGTGTCGATGAAACATATAGACCCTTGATGGAAGAGCAATTGAAAGTCTTTTTAAGCAGATACCCCAATGCACATATTACGGCCGAATACAAGCCGGAAGCAGATTGCTTTAAAGATTATTTCGCTGACTCAACTAGAGTAATTTTTGTGACCCGCGAATTGTCGAAAGAAGAAGATGAGTTTGGATTGAGTAAGCATATTGTTTCAAAAAGTATGGCTATGGCAAGAGATGCGGTTGCCTTTGTTACAGCAAAAGATGCGAAAAAAGTAGATTTTAAATTGACAGAAATCAGAGACATTCTTACCGGAAAAAGTGATATTAAATATCAAATTGTATTTGATAATAAAAATTCAAGTACCGTCAGATACATTACTGATTCATTAATCCCCGGAAAGAAAATGTCGGACAATGTATTTGCAACAAAGAAGAGTGAGGATGTGATTGATTATGTTTCTAAAAATGAGAATGCTATTGGTATCATTGGTGTCAGCTGGGTTGCTGATCATAAGGATTCGACAACAGAATCTTTTTTGCAACAAGTGAATATTGCCGGTATTTGGCCGGATAATGATTCGGTCAATAGTTTCGTTAAACCTTATCAAGCTTATATAGGTCTGAAGGAATATCCATGCACAAGAAATTTTTATTTTATATCAAAAGAAACATGGCAAGGGCTGGGAACAGGCTTTGTCAATTACCTTTGCCGCGATGGCCAGCTTGTTTTCAAAACATCAAAAATGTTCCCACTGAAAGTAAATGTGGTGCTTCGGCAGGCAAGTTCAGAAAATTAATTTTTAAATAAATAACAAAATGTAAGTATTCACTTTTCTAAAAGTTGAATATGTTTATACCCTGAAATAAATAATCAATTTCTAAAAAGACAAACAGAAAATAAAATGAATAAGATGAAATTAAAATATGCATTGTCGATTGGTCTGTTTTTATTAGCAACGAACCTCAAGGCACAAACAGTCGATGAAGGCATCAAGATGTATAACTATAAGCGTTATGAAAGTGCAAAAAAAATATTAGAACCGTTGGCAGTAACAAGTCCGTTGGCCAATTATTATGTAGGATTGTCTGAAATTGGGCTTGAAAATAATACAGCTGCAAAAGCGACCTTTCAAAAGTACCCCGAAGATATTGCTAATTCAACCGGAATAGCTAGGGTATTATTTGCAGAAAATAAAACACCTGAAGCGGTAAGTATATTGAACAATGCAGCCGGCAAAGCCAAAAAGAAAAATTGGGCACCACTCAAATATGCTGCTGATGCAATTACATATTCAGAAGGCGGTGATCCGAATATGGCCGTTGAATGGTACAAAAAAGCCCTTGAAATAGAACGAACCGGAGATGTATATATTGGTATGGGTGATGCCTACAGAAAAATGCAAGGCGGTGGTGGAAATGCCATGAGCAGCTATGAATATGCAGAAGAATTTCCTGATTCACGATCAGTTTGTAATTTTAAAATGGGTGAGCTTTGGTATGCGGCTAAAAATTATGATAGCGCCTTGGTAAAATATGCGAAATCATCAGAGTTGGATGCGAATAATCCCTTGCCTTACAAATCGTTGGCAGATGCGTACTACTATGTAAAAAAATATAAAATATCAAAGGAGAATATTGAAAAATATTTAGAACGTTCTGACAAAACAATAATTGATCAAATTGATTATGCTAATACACTTTATCTCGCACAAGATTACCCAAATGCAATAAACCGTATGAATGAATTGGTTGCAAAAGGCGAAGGAGAAAAAAGGCCTTATATGTATCGTATACTTGGGTATAGCCAATATG
>JANNYV010000336.1:0-3285 GCA_031410275.1 Bacteroidota bacterium | reverse complement strand
GAAAGGAATACTAAGTCATATCGGGGCGTGGAGCCCGATGGCAGAGCAAATCGCAACGGCTCATTTCTTAACAAAAGCGTCAGCGGTGGATACCTTTCTAGACAAGGTCAAAAAATCTATTCATGAACGTTTGCAAAAAATGTATGAGGGTATTCAACAATTAAAACGAGATGGTTATCCGGTGGATGCGATTGCGCCGATGGCAGCGATGTATCTCACGCTTCGTTTTTCTCTTAAAGGAAAAAAATATGGTGATTATGAAATTAATACGACGGCCGATATCAGTTCATTTCTAATTGAGCTCGCCTCGTTGGCCTTGGTTCCTTTTTCTGCTTTTGGAGCAGATAAAGAAAGTGAATGGTATAGATTGAGCGTTGGGACCTGTCACTTAGAGAGTATTCCTAAGATGTTTGAGAAGTTGCGAAAGGCATTGGACGAGTTGAAGTGAGAGCTAGCAGGCTAAAGCGACCGGTTAAAATTTATTTCCAACTTATTTTTTCCTGAACTATGATAATTCATATTCTTGTCGTAATATTACGGATAGATTAATATATCCTGATTATGTTAAGAAAATTATTGTTTCTAACCTTATTGTTACCCTTAGTCGTTTCGGCTCAAAAGCATCATGAAATGGGTATTTTCGGGGGCACCTCAAGCTATTATGGCGATTTACAAGAAAGGCTTTTTCCCAAGCAAGGTTATAGAGCTTGTGGCGGATTGATGTATAAACATTTCGTACATCCAATGGTTGGATTCCGATTTGGTGCTACTTATGCTAGTTTATATGGTGCAGACAGTTTATCTGAATCACCATCGGTGAAGCGAAGAAATTTAAATTTTCAAACGAATATATTTGAAGCGCATGCGGCCTTAGAATTGAATTTAATTCCGGTTGATTTCGATGAGTTCAAATTCTCTCCTTATATCTTCGCCGGACTTTCCGCATTTTATTATAACCCGTATACAGAAGGCGCAAATGATGAAAAAATTTATCTCCGTCCATTGAGTACTGAAGGTCAGGGCTTGCGTCAATACACAGATAGAAAGGTATATAGCCTTGTGAATGTAGGTGTTCCTTTAGGTGGAGGCCTTAAAGTTTTTATCGGAAAAACGGTGATGCTTAGCACTGAAATTGGATTCAGATATACCGCTACCGATTATTTAGATGATGTAAGTAAAACCTATGTAAACCTTGATACACTTGGACGTTATAAAGGGAAACAAAGTGTTGATCTTTCATTCCGTACAGATGAATTGCCTTCATGGGATGGTAATTATCCAAACGATAAATTTGTTCGCGGCGACAATAATAAAAAGGATTGGTATTGGTTCGCCGGCGTGAATGTGGCCATTTATTTTGAAGCTTTCGGAAATTGGATGCCTTATAAAAAAACCCGATGCCCTAAACGAATAAAATTCTAACATTCATTTCGTTATTCTCTTCAACACTTATTTATTATTCTCAACGCACAATTACATACACAAATGAAAGTGAGTATAATTGGTGCAGGAATTTCCGGTTTGTCCGCGGGTTGTTATTTGCAGATGAATGGTTTTGAAACGGAAATTTATGAGAAACATGCTATCCCCGGTGGACTTTGTACCAGCTGGAAAAAAGGTGAATATATAATAGATGGTTGTGCTCATTGGATTTTAGGCTCGGCTCCCGGAAGTTCATTTTACCGCTTGTTTAATGAAATAATTGATATGCCTTCGGTCCCTTTTTATAATCATACTATTCGGATGATGATAGAGGTAAAGGACAGCCGCGATAAATATGGCAGCAATCAATTTAAACTGTATACAAATTTAAATCAACTTCAATCGTATCTGTTAGATTTATCGCCTGAAGATGCTTCATTAATCAAGCCATTTATACAGGCCATGCATGATATGCAAAAATATGATTTGCCACCTATTATGGATGAACTTCCTTTTTTTAAAGCGATGATCAGAGGTATTAAAATGAGTAAGTATATTACCTTTTTACCCATCTTGATTAAATGGAGTAAACTCACAAATTATAGTTTTGGCGATCAATTTAAAAGCCCCTTTTTGCGTGAAGCATTCCGTCTATTATATGATAATGAAGAAGTGAAAATGCTCATTATGATGATGCCGCTTTCTTTTTTTGATTTGGAAAGTTGTGGTTATCCTATCGGTGGTTCATATGGTTTTGCCAAACGATTTGAAGAGCGGTATTTAAAACTTGGGGGCAAAATACATTATAAGCGTTCAGTGAAAGAAATTATTGTTGAAAACAATATTGCAAAAGGAGTTGTTTTACGGGACGGAACAATGGTGCATACAGATATCGTTTTATCAACAGCCGATTGGAAGTTTACCATGTTTGATTTATTAAAGGGGAATTATGTCAACAATAAAATGCAACTGCTGAAAGAAGAAAAATCGTTGCAGGTTTTTTATTCCGTGGTGCAAATATCATTTGGTATTGATATGGATTTGACTCAGTATCCACACTTTTTCAGGTACCCACTCGATGAAGAAATTCATTCACCTGATGGTACAATATATAATCGCATGGAAGTGCATTTATATCATTACGACCCTATCATGTCGCCATATAAAAAGACAACATTGGTTGTTAGTTTTTATACAATGAACCGAGATTTTTGGATTAACCTTCGTAATGAAAACAGAAAAGAATATCGTGAAGTAAAAAATAAATTTACAGCTATTATTCTAGATAGATTAGAGAGACGCTTTGGGCATGGATTTAAAGATAAAATAGAAATGAGTGATATGGCTACACCGGCAACCTTGCTGCGTTATACAAGCAATTGGAAAGGAAGTACGCAAGGTTGGTTGCCCAGCAAAAACTTGATTGCTTCGTCACCGGTGAAGTTTACATTGCAGGGATTGAAAAACTTTTATTATGCCAGTCATTGGAGTCAACCGGGTGGCGGTTTACCGGTAGCGGTAATCAGTGCAAGAGATGTTACAAAAGTTATTTGCAAAGACAGTAGCAAGAAATTTGAAGTTAATAAAACCGTTCGATCATAGTTGATATGTTGTCTTAAAATGTGATGACTCGTTATTATAAATTTTTCTTTAGATTTGTACTAAATTAGAAATCATGAATAAACACTGCCACTTCAAAATTATTTTGCTGACTTGTCTACTCGGTTATTCCTCCACTGTCTTTTCGCAGACCACTATCAATGCAGCCAATAATTCGGCCGTGATAAACGGAAACAGATTTGAGTATTCGATTGGCGAAATGACCTTGGTCAGTACCGAAAAAAATAATAACCTGATTATTAC
>JANNYV010000335.1:0-1540 GCA_031410275.1 Bacteroidota bacterium | reverse complement strand
TCTTCGTTATTCAAAAATTTTAAATCCTCATTATCAATCTGATAACTGCGGGTTAAAATTTTTGAATGCCTCGAACTTTTTTGCAACTTGACTTTTGCAACGGTCTTAGTATGTTTGCAAAAAAATAATACAAATGTCATTGAAAAATAAAATACAAGAAGCCTGGCAAAACAGAGAACTATTAAAAGATGCGGACTATGCACAAGCAGTAAGGGATGTGATTGAAGAAGTAGATAAAGGGCGATTGCGTGTGGCAGAACCGGATGCTGAAATATGGAAAACAAATGAATGGGTGAAGCAAGCCATTCTTTTATATTTTGGTATACAGCAAATGGAAACGTATTCGCTTCCTCCGTTTGAGTTTTATGATAAGATGAAATTGAAATCTGATTATGCTTCACAAGGTGTACGAGCCGTGCCTCATGCAGTGGCAAGATATGGTGCATTTCTCGCACGCAATGTAGTCCTCATGCCTTCGTATGTCAACATTGGTGCGTATGTAGATGAAGGGACCATGGTTGATACATGGGCCACAGTGGGGAGTTGTGCGCAAATTGGAAAGAATGTACATTTGAGTGGAGGTGTTGGTATTGGTGGAGTGTTAGAACCATTGCAAGCGAGTCCGGTGATTATAGAAGACGGGTGTTTTATTGGTTCGCGATGCATCGTAGTAGAAGGTGTGCATGTTGAAAAAGAGGCTGTGCTTGGTGCGAATGTGGTGCTCACGCAAAGCACAAAAATTATTGATGTGAGTGGTGTTACACCTATTGAATATAAAGGAAGGGTACCTTCACGAAGTGTGGTGATACCCGGAAGTTATATCAAGAAATTTCCGGCGGGTGAATATCAGGTAGGTTGTGCACTCATCATAGGGCAACGAAAGGCGAGTACAGATTTAAAGACAAGTTTGAATGATGCCTTGCGTGATTTTAATGTGAGCGGGTAATTTTGTTGGTATTCAGAAATAATATATTTTTGTGTTATGTCAATGAGTTTAAATATTACTGATATTCAATTGTTCAATACCCTAAAGAAAAAATTGGGAGAGAAGGAGGCGCAAGAATTAGTGAGTTTTGTGAAAAGCGAGGTTGAGTCAGAGTTTAATTTGAAAAAGGAAATTCTCGCTACAAAGGATGATATTGCAAATGTGAAAATCGAATTGGCAAATAATAAATCTGAAATTATTAAGTGGATGTTTGTGTTCGTTTTTACATCTACACTGACTACGATAGGCGCTATTTTGGCAATTATTCGATTTTTTATGAAATAATGTGGGTAAAAGTCGGAAGACCGAAGGCAGAGATGACAAGTAGGGAATACTTCTCGTAGGTAAGTACTTCGTTATTTTCGTGTTCTTATAGTCTTTACTATTCTTGTCTGATATGAGCATTTGCAGAGTCAGTAGTTATAAAAATCATTCATTAAAAAACTCGGCTAAATTCCCGAAATAAATTTCATTCCATCCTTCAATAATATCGTTATAATCTTCATCAGGAATATTGGTATGTCTGAGTTCGACGGACGTGATGTCATCTTTGGG
>JANNYV010000334.1:0-4683 GCA_031410275.1 Bacteroidota bacterium | reverse complement strand
TTGCAAATGAAACTTAATTGCGTAGCCAAGTCCTAAAATATTGGGGAGTAATTGAATACTCAGTTCTTCAAATTTTTTGATACTATTTGAAAGAGGTTCTACTGAAGAAGCCAATGGATAGGTCTGTGAAATCATGTCTTTTTTGATGTATAGCATGCCGCCGGCAATCGGGCCTGAAAGCCATTTGTGTAATGCGACACCCATATAATCGCATTCAATTTTTGTGACATCAGTTTCTAGCACAGCAAAACTATGAGCTGCGTCGAGTAAGACGATGATGCCTCTTTTTTTCGCTTCCTTGCAAATGATTTCAACCGGTAGTATTTGCCCGTTCCAATTAATGATATGTGTCAAGTGAAGCACTTTTGTTTCAGGTGAAAAGGCAGACACATATTTTTCAATGACCTCTTCATTTGTTTCTTTGCCTGTTATTTCTACCCACTTTATTTTTATTTGTTCGCGTTGTTCGCGTTGCTTCCAAGAGGATATGCATTTAATATAATCCTGATGACAAGCAATGACTTCATCGCCTGCTTGTAATTGTATGCCGAAGATGGCATTATTTAATGCTTCGGTGGCATTTCTGAAAATTGCAATTTCGTCTGCAGAGGAATGAATCATGGTTGCCAAACCTTGTTTTACAATTTCTCTTCCGGCTTCCATTACTTTCCATGTAAAATAACTGGGTGACGTATTGAGTAAAGAATAATAAGATAGAAATGCTTTTTCGACATGCAATGCGTTTGAACAAACACCACCGTTATTTAAATTAATATGTTTTTCGGGATGAGGGTAAAGAGCCTGCACCTGCTTCCAAAAATTTTCATCCGTTGCAATTTCATTATGCCCTGCATTAGGAATGTTTACTTCAACATTCATACCCTGAAGAAATAAGGAAGGGTGACTAATTAAAAAATCATTCCAGTTTTTTATCCATTCTGTTGATGTCATGCTATACTAATTTTAAATTGTGTTAGCGAAGGTATTAAGTTATTTGGAAAATAGTCATTGGGCTATTAGGAAATTAGGTTATTGAGAAATAGCTCAACAACTCATTAACTCAATAACTCACCAACCCACAAAAAAAAGAGGCTGAACGAATTCAACCTCTTTACAATATTATAAAAATGGATTATTTATTTCCGCCCATTTTTGGTTTGCCGTTTCCGATTTTAGTATCATCAACTTTTCCTTTTGCATCCTTGTTGGGATCCATTTTAGGTTTGCCGTTTCCAACTTGGCCCGGGTCTTTTGAACCACCCATTTTTGGCTTGCCATTACCAATAGTTGGTGGCGCTTTTACAGGCTCAACTTTAGTGGTTGTTTTAGTTGTTGTTTTTGTTTTTGCAGGAGCAGGTTTTGGAGCTGCCTTAGCAGCTTTTGCCAATAAACTGTCTGCTTGTGTTTGTGCTGCTTGCATAATGCGGCTATCGCAATCAGCTTTTAACTGATCGGTTGCCGATTTTACTTTTGCTTCTACTTGTGTATCGAGTTCTGCTTGAGTTGGCCCCTTAGGTTCATTGTTACAAGCTACAAATAATAATCCTGTTAATGCAGGAACTAAAAGATATTTTAATGTTTTCATGTTTGTCATTTTTATTTTGTTGTGAAAAAAATTATTGAGCTGCATTCGCCATTTGTGTTGCATGAACAATAGAGTCAGCCATTGCTTTGACTTCTGTAGCCATACGGGTTTCACAATCTGAAGTTGCCTTAGCAGTTGCTTCTTCAATTTTACCGGCAGATAAAGAATCAACTTTGGCTTGTACTGCAGCCGGATCCATTTGGGCTTGTTCGCCACAAGATTGCATGATGGCTATTGACAAAAGCAATCCTGCACTTAAGATAATTTTACGCATTTTGATTTATTTTTAATTTTGCCAAATGTATAAACAAAGTCCTTCAATTGACGGAAAACTTTTGAAGACTAACAAATTTTTAATTTCTATTCAGAAGACGGTTATTGGTCTCAGTTTTAATTCGGCAGTATAAAACCATCAAGCCATCACTTAAATTAAATCACCCTTTTTTAGAAAAACATTTATTTTGTGTGTAAATTACGCTCCAAATTCAGTTTAAATGAACAGAAAAATTTCTTTTATTATCCTTATTCTTTTATTTATAGGTGTCTCGGGGCTTCATGCCCAAATTAGAATTGGGCCAACAGGCGGGCTTAACTTTAACCGCCAAGTATTCAAATCAAATAGTTATCGGTATGATGCATTGTTTAAAAGCAGGTTGGGGTATCATTTCGGAATTATGTCAGACTTATTAATTACTGATCATTTAAGTTTGCAATCAGAACTTTTATATACACGTCGTGGTGGTTATTATAAAACGGAGCGTACCAATATTACAGAGGAGTATACTGCTGATTTGGGTTACGCAACTTTGCCAATTTGTTTAACGGCAAAGTTCGATGTAAAGAGTGCGTATCTTTTTATTGGTGCCGGTCCTTATTTGAGTAAGTTGGTCAATTCGTCTCATCGGTATGAAAGCAATGGGTTTAATATTGAAAATGGCAAATTGAGAGTAGGAACAAATTATGAAACTGATCAAATTAAACCATGGGATGCAGGTGTAAAAGTAAAGGCCGGTTTTGAATTGAAAAAGGGATTGTACATGTGTGCTTTTTATGATATCAGCACGGCTGATATTAATCCACAATTTACAGTGATACGAAATAAAACATTTGGCGTTCAATTCGCTTATATTTTCTCATTGACTGAAGAAGACCGGTATAATCGTTTTGAGAAATTCTACGAATTCTAAAATTCATTCCTCTTGAAAAAATTTGCATTAATTACCGGCGGTAGTCGCGGTATCGGCAGAAGTATTTGTGTGAAGCTCGCTGACATGGGGTATCATGTACTGATCAATTATAAAGGAAATGAGGCAGAGGCATTGGCTACCAAATTACTTTGTGAAGAAAAAAATGTTGAAGCCGTCATCTTAAAATTTGATGTATCATCGAAGCACGAAATTGAAGACACCTTAGGTCAATGGATGGAAACATCAGTCAAAGAAAATGTGATAGAAGTGTTAGTTAATAACGCAGGCATCCGTCATGATACACTGTTATCATTTATGAGTGATGAACAATGGAACAGTGTGTTGGATACAAGTTTACAAGGTATGTTTTATGTGACGCGGTTGGTATTGAACCCGATGTTGATGAACCGATACGGTCGCATTATCAATATTGTTTCATTAAGTGGATTGAAAGGCATGGCTGGGCAGGTCAATTATAGTGCGGCCAAGGCAGGTATGATAGGCGCAACAAAAGCGCTCGCACAAGAAATAGCAAAACGAAAAGTAACGGTCAATGCGGTGGCTCCCGGCTTTGTGAGTTCAGATATGACAGCCGATTTAGATGAAGCTGAGTTGAGTAAGATAATCCCCATGAAACGTTTTGGTAAGCCGGAAGAGGTGGCAGAACTGGTTGGTTTTTTAGCCTCGAAAAATGCAGCGTATATTACCGGTCAGGTTGTTTCAATAAACGGAGGATTATATAGTTGAGTTTATTTTTTTGAAGGCTGTAATCCTTTTTCCTCTACGAATTTATTCTGCTTGTGTTTAATCTTTCACTGAGTATATTTTTCAGTTCATCAAAATTACAATCCATGGCATTTGTTGAAATACTAATGGGCGAGCCATAACGTGAATAATTCATAGACATTGCTTTTCGTTTCATTATGTTTTCCTGCCGGTTGATATAGTCTTCCGGATTGTTCAATAATATCATCAGGATTTTTTGTCTGAATATTTTTTCAGATTTAATTTCTGTGATGTCTTTCCATAAAATGAGTCCTGATGAAACGCCGCTTGAATTATCAATGATACCGGTTTCATTGATGATGAGAGCGGGACGTTTATCATTCATTTTTTTGATAAAGAAATACATACCAAAGGGTCCGAATAAAACTGCAATGATGGCTGCAGCGTTTTTAATGAATACATTATTGAACATTGGGTTGCTTGTCTCAGGTTGTTTAATTAACATCCAAATTCCGATACACATAAATACGATAGAGATTATTATTAGCTTTATCAATTTCCATTTGCTGAAAGATATTTCTAATGTTGAAGTTGTATTCTGAGTAGACATTGTATTGTTTGTTATGATGCAACAAATATAATAAGGAGAGTCATAATTTTTATGCCTTCGCTTTGATTATATGTTCTTTCTTCTATCGCTTGGTGTCACACCAACCGAAATAATAGATACATAGGTCTTCTCCGTCCGATGTCTTCACTAGCGCGAGATTGAGGCTTAGGTTATGTGCGGTGGCATCTCGTGCGTTCATAACGAAAATTTAAAAACATGAAAAGCGATATGACGTACAGAAGCCTTCGCTTCAAGCGAAGGCTTCTGCTGCGATGTAAATTTAAACAAGGAAATAGAATAATTTTGTTGGTGAAGAACATCGGCAAAGGCAGAGTGTGGTGATTCACGCACTCGCGCTAGTGGAGTATTTCTTTTTCCGCAGAGTGTCCTCTACTGTAGTCTTGTTGTGAATGAAATCTTGGGAGGCACTCTGTGGTTTCTTCTATAACGCAGAGTCCCGAGGCGGAGACTCTGCGGAGAATAAAGTGCCCTGTGAAAACGGGCTTATATTCAATTCTATTTCTTTTTCCGCAGAGTGTCCTCTACTGTAGTCTTGTTGTGAATGAAATCTTGGG